>NZ_JAKDLJ010000384.1 GCF_030452865.1 Pseudorhodobacter sp. | reverse complement strand
CGGTGGTCAGGCACTTGTCCAGCGGATTGCCCCGATCGCCCTGCTGCGTTGGGGCTCAATTGTCGCGAGTTGCGGCGCGTTGGTCGCAGCCATGGCGACCGGCCCGATGATGGCCTATTTTGGCTTCGTCATTTTGGGCATCGGCGCTTCGGTCATTACCCCCACCGCGTTTTCATTGGTCGGCCAGAATGCACAACCCGCAGCGCGCGCGCGTGCGGTCGCGCGCGCCACGCAACTTGGCTACTTCGGTTACTTTTTCGGCCCGCCGGCGTTGGGCCTTATCGCAGGCAGTTTCGGCCTGCGGGCAGCCTTCGTCGCGACAGCCTGCGGTATCGCCTTGGTCCTCGTCCTCGCGCCGATGCTGACACGGGCGTCAAAATAGCTCTGCTGCCGGGCCGCCAAAGCAAAATCACACCTGCGTCTTCTCTGCAAAAATATCCACTACCCCGAACGAAACACCGCGCTACGCCGGGGGGTGGCAATGGCTTACGCCACCCAGTCACCTTCAAACCCCTTCGGGATCAAAAGGTTATGGCGTCCAAGTCCGTCTATCCCACGTTCGCCAACAAGGCCCATTGTGGTGAGAAGCTCCTTTTGGATGACCTCCAGCGCCTTGGTCACGCCCGCCTCTCCCATCGCACCCAGACCGTTGACATAGGCGCGCCCGATATAGGTTCCCTTGGCCCCCAGGGCCAGCGCCTTCAATACGTCCTGCCCCGACCGGATACCGCTGTCCATATGAACCTCGATCTGGTCGCCAACAGCATCAAGGATGGCAGGCAACGCCCGGATTGAAGACAGCGCCCCATCCAACTGCCGCCCGCCATGGTTGGAGACGATAATCGCATCTGCCCCGACAGCCAGCGCCTTGCGGGCGTCATCCGCATCCATGATGCCTTTCAGGATCACCTTGCCGCCCCACATTTCCTTGAACTTGGCGATCCGCGCCCAATCCAGCGACATGTCAAACGCCTCCGCCGTCCATGTCGCAAGATTTGTGGGGTCCGAAACCCCCTTCGCATGGCCAACGATATTGCCAAAGAACCGCCGCTTGGTTTGCAGCATCCCCAGCCCCCACTGCACCTTTGTCATCATGTTGGCAATTGATGCAGGGGTCAGTTTCGGCGGCGTCGATAGCCCGTTCTTCAGATCCTTGTGCCGCTGGCCCAGAATCTGCAAATCCACGGTGATCACAATCGCCGAACATTTCGCTGCCCGTGCGCGCTCAAGCAACCGGCGCATGAAATCGTCATCTTTCAGTGTGTAGACCTGAAACCAGAACGGCTTTGTCGTATTTGCCGCTACATCCTCGATCGAACAGATGCTCATCGTCGACAGGGTAAACGGAACGCCGAACTTCTCAGCCGCGCGCGCTGCCAGTATCTCCCCGTCCGCATGCTGCATCCCGGTGAGGCCGACTGGGGCAAGTGCCACCGGCATCGCCACCTTTTCGCCAATCATCGTGCTTTCGGTGGACCGCCCCGACATATCCACCGCCACCTTCTGGCGCAAACGCAACTGCGCAAAGTCAGCGGAATTGTCACGGAAGGTCTGCTCGGTATAACTGCCACTTTCCGCATAATCATAGAACATCTTTGGCGTGCGGCGCTTGTGCAGACGCTTGAGGTCATCAATGCAGGTGATCACGGGCATGGCAGATCTCTCTCGATTGTGGTAATATTTTCTTACCAATTCTTCGCGCGCACTGCAACCTTTGTCGTCAAGGCTGCATGCACTTTGCGTCAAACAGTATGCAAATACAGATCATAATCAACTTCCGAAATCGTCGCGGCCACCCGCGCATATTCTGCGGCTTTAATAGCAACGAAGGTGCGGTGCATATCCTCCCCCAAGGCATCGCGCAGGAAGGTGGAGTTTCGCGCAGCCTCGATCGCACCGCGCCAATCGACCGGCATCTCGCCGATTTCGGCACCATCATAACCATTGCCGGTGGTCTCCGGCCCCGGGTCAACCCGATGCGCCAATCCTGCCCGGATACCGGCAAGCACCGTTGCGGCAACCAGATAGGGGTTGGCATCCACCCCCGCCGGCCGATGCTCAATCCGCCGCGCCTTGATGTCACCCGCCGGGATCCGCAAGGCAACGGAGCGGTTGTTGACGCCCCATGACGGCGAGACCGGCGCATAGGACTGGCCCACGAACCGCCGCCAGCTATTGGCGTGGGGCGCAAAGATCAGCATCGATTCCGCCATCGTCGCGCGCAAGCCGCCCAAGGCGTGCAGGATGGTTGGTGCCCATTGCCCCTCCACGGCTTCGACAAAGATATTGCGCCCGGTCTTGTCCAACATCGAGACATGGAAATGCATGCCGGACCCTGCATATTGCTCCACCGGTTTGGCCATGAAACAGGCGATCACGCCATGGTTACGCGCCTGTGCCCGCACGATCCGCTTGAGGCGGATCAGGTCATCTGCGGCCTGCATGACATCTTCGCGGTAATGCAAGGTCAGTTCATACTGGCCGGGCGCATATTCCGATATCAGCGTTTCGGCCTTGATCCCCGCCGCAGCCGCACCGGCGTAGATGTCTGAAAACAGCGGCAACATACCGTGCAGGTGATCCACCGAATAAACTTCGGTCTTGTTGCTTGCGCGCCCGTCCAGCACGTCGCGCGCAGGCTGGACGCGGCCATCGGCCCCGCGCTCCTTCGCCAGAAGGAAGAACTCCAACTCGAATGCCCCTGCGGGCCGCAAACCCTCGCGCGCCAGCGCGCTGACCTGGCGCTGCAACGCATGGCGCGGGTCAGAGGACATGGCTGTGCCATCCAACCCGTACATGCACATCAACACTTCGGCGCGTGCGGGTCGCGTCCCATGCAATGGCACCAGCGTTCCGGGCACCGGCCATGCACGCAGATCCCCATCGCCCTGATCCCAGATCAATCCGGTCTCATGCACATCCTCGCCGCAGATATCGAGCCCCAGTATAGAGATCGGCAAATGGCGCCCGGATTGATAAAAGCCAAGCAACTCGTGCCGCCGGATGATCTTGCCGCGCCCGATGCCATTGGCATCATGCAGCACCAGATCAATCGCCTCAATCTCGGGATGCGCTACCAAAAAAGCCTCGGCCTCTGCTACATCTGATCCAGACGGACTCCGCCCGGTTTGCATCTCGCCCTTTACCATCGTCTTTCCTGTTCCATTGAGCCTTGAAAACACGCCTTGCCTGTCTTCTCTGTAAAAATATCCCGGGGGGTCGAGGGGGGCAGCGCCCCCCCCCCGGGGCCCCGCACCCCGCAGGGAAACAACACCGCCCGCCCGTCGCCCAAACCCCCGCCCAA
>NZ_JAKDLJ010000383.1 GCF_030452865.1 Pseudorhodobacter sp. | reverse complement strand
CAAGGGTCGCGATGGAAAGATCACCATCGACGTTTGCCGCCATCCAGTGTTGCAGTTCCGAAATCGCGCCGTCCCCGTGGGTCGTCCGCGGCCGGAATGCTCGGTAGTTCGCTTGCCGCCGCCCGCGCGGCATCTGTTGATGGACCCGCGCGGTGTCGGTCATCACCTGCGCTCCGAGATGGCGTTCGACCAGCGACAGCCCGAGGTCGAGCCAGGCCATCATGCCGCCCGCTGTCACGATATCACGTTCGTCGATCAGAATCTCATCGGGTAGAAGCCTGACGTTGGGGTATTTCTCTGCGAACTCCGGCACCAACGCCCAATGGGTCGTTACCGCGCGGCCAGACAGAAGACCGCTTTCGGCCAACCAGAAAACCCCGGCACAGGCGGAACAGATGGTGCTGCCCAGTTGATGTTGGTGCCGGAGGAAGCTGTGTATCGCAGCGTCGCCTGCACCACGCGCGGCGTTGATGTTCGGTGGCATGATGATGGCGCCATAGGTTCCGCCCAAGTTGGCCACGACATCCCCGGTGCTGAGTATGGTGACGTGCAATTGCGCCACTGCGCATAGCCTGTTTGCGATGGTGAACAGGTCTTCCAACCCCAGAACCGCCGACATTTGTACGCCGTCATAGGCGATGATTGCGATGGTGGTCGCTTCGATTGGCGGATTCGGCAGATGATTTGTCATATCTGCCAGTTTAGAAGGCCCCTTCGCTGTTGTACATCGCATTGACGCGCAGCCAGTTCGAAGGACACCACATGACAAAAACCGCACTTATTCTGGTGGACATCCAGAACGACTATTTCCCCGATGGCGTTTGGCCGGTCGAAGGCATGACGGACGCAGCCGCGAAGGCGGCACTGCTGTTGGATCATGCCCGGAAAAAGGAGTTTACGGTGATCCACGTTCGGCATGAAATCCTGTCACCGGATGCACGTTTCTTCAAACCCCGTAGTTCGGGTGCGGAAATTCACGCATCGGTGTCGCCGCAACCCGGTGAAGCCGTGGTTCTGAAACACAAGCCCAACAGTTTCCTCGCGACCGATTTGAAGCATCACCTCGACGGTTCGGGAATCACGGGCATCGTTCTTGCCGGGGCAATGTCGCAGATGTGCATTGATGCGACCGCCCGTGCCGCATCTGATCATGGATATGACGTGACCGTAGCGCATGACGCCTGCGCGGCGAAAAGCGTCGAATTTGCGGGCAGACAGGTGCCTGCCGCAGATGTTCATGCCTGCATCATGGCCGCTCTGTCCGGGACATATGCAAATGTCGTCGCATGTGACACTCTCATCGCGGGTTGACGTAAACCGCGTCAGGTGAGGCAATAGCCGTCGGTTGCTTCAATCAACCGGTCCAGAATGCCGGGCTCGGTTGAGGCGTGACCGGCGGCTTCGATCAGGTGGAACGCGGCTTTCGGCCATGCGCGGTGCAGCAGGAACGCGTTTTTCACCGGGCAGGGCATGTCGTAACGGCCGTGAACGATGGTGCCGGGGATACCCGAAAGCCGGTCTGCATTGGCCAGCAATTGCCCATCGGTCAGCCAGCAATCATGCGTGAAATAGTGGTTTTCCAACCGCGCGAACGCCAGCGCGAAATGCGGATCGACGAAAGAGGACGCCAGTGCCGGGTCCGGCTCCAGCGTGATCGTCTCTCCCTCCCAGAGTGACCATGCCTTTGCTGCCGTCAGTTGCGCCACCGCATCATCGGATGTCAGGCGTTTGCGATAGGCGGCGATCATGTCATCGCGTTCATTTTCGGGGATCGGGGTCTGAAACCGCTCCCATTGCTCGGGAAACATTTCCGAAACGCCGAATTGATAATACCAGCGCATCTCAGCCTTGGTGACGGTATAGACGCCTCTCAAGATAAGTTCGCTGACATGCGCCGGATGCGTTTGCGCATAGGCCAGCGCAAGCGTTGACCCCCATGATCCGCCGAACACCAGCCATTTCTCTACCTCCGCCAAATCACGCAGCTTTTCGATATCTGCGACCAGATGCCAGGTCGTATTGTTCTCCAACGAGGCATGGGGCGTGGAGCGCCCGCATCCGCGCTGATCAAACAGCAAGACGTCATAGCGTGATGGGTCGAAGTAGCGGCGCGATGTCGGGCTGATCCCGGCCCCCGGCCCGCCATGCAGGAACACCGCAGGTTTCGTCCCCGGCGTCCCGACGCGCTCATAATAAATGCGATGCCCGTCGCCCGTGTCGAGCATCCCGGTCTCATACGGCCCTATCAGTGGGTAAAGTTTTCGCGCCGTCGATTGTTGGATCATGCGTCACCTTCGAGGTTTGTCGTGGGATTGAAGCGAATATTGCCCTTGTTGTTCAGATGAATGCTGTTGCGGCGCGCGTGTGTCAGGCAAAAACATCTGAATAGGCGGCACGAAGGAGGTTCTTTTGCACCTTGCCCATGGTGTTGCGCGGCAAAGCCTCCACCAAAATCACCCGTTTGGGCTGTTTGAACCGCGCGAGATCACCTGCGATGCCTGCGATGATCTGATCCGGCGTGATCGACACACCTGCAACCGGAACCACGACGGCAACAACAGCTTCACCGAAATCCGGATGCGGTACGCCGAACACTGCGCTTTCCACGACACCGGGCAGATCGTCGATCAAAAGTTCCACTTCCTTGGGATAGACGTTATAGCCGCCGGTGATGATCAGATCCTTGCCGCGCCCGACGATATGGACGTAGCCATCGGCATCAATCTTGCCCAGATCGCCGGTGATGAAAAACCCGTTGCTGCGCAATTCTTCGGCTGTTTTCTCTGGCATTTGCCAATAGCCGGCAAAGACGTTGGGGCCGCGAACTTCCAGCATCCCGATCTGCTCCATCGGCAGTTCAGTGCCGGTTGCGGGATCGGTCACAATTACCTCCACCCCCGGCAATGGAAAGCCGACGGTGCCGGCGCGACGATCCCCGTCATAAGGGTTGGAGGTGTTCATATTGGTTTCGGTCATGCCATAGCGTTCAAGGATCACATGGCCGGTCGCTTTGCGCCACGCGGCATGGGTTTCAGCCAAAAGCGGGGCGGAGCCCGAGATGAACAGCCGCATATCGCGCGACGCTTGGGCCAAACCTTCCGTCGTCAGAAGCCGCGTGTAAAAGGTTGGCACCCCCATCAATGCCGTAGCTTTTGGCATATAGTCCAGCACGGTTTCGGCATCGAACCCGGCCAAAAAGATGCACGACGCGCCAGCCATCAGCGTGATGTTGGTAGCCACAAACAGCCCGTGCGTGTGAAAGATCGGTAAAGCGTGGATCAATACGTCATCCGAGGTAAAGCGCCAATATGCCG
>NZ_JAKDLJ010000382.1 GCF_030452865.1 Pseudorhodobacter sp. | reverse complement strand
CGACTATGACGTGGATGGTGGTTCGTCGGCGGCGTTACTGCTGATCTGGTTGCGGGCGATGGGTCACCGAGCTACGCTTTATATTCCCGACCGGATTGATGAGGGCTATGGCCCGAACGTCCCGGCGATGCAGACCTTGGCGCGTGACCATGATCTGATCATTTGCGTCGATTGCGGCACATTGAGCCATGAACCGATTGCGGCGGCGAAAGGCGCGGATGTGCTGGTGCTGGACCATCATCTCGGGGCGGAAACGCTGCCTGCGGCGTTGGCCGTCGTCAACCCGAACCGCTGCGACGAAAGCGGAGAGTTGGCGCATCTATGCGCGGCTTCGGTGGTGTTCCTGATGCTCGTGGAGGCGAACCGGCAGTTGCGGGCTGAGGGCGTCGCCGGCCCCGACTTGATGGCGATGCTGGACCTTGTGGCTTTGGCCACCGTCGCCGATGTGGCACCTTTGGTCGGTGTCAACCGCGCCTTTGTGCGGCAAGGCCTGAAGGTGATGGCCCGGCGCGACCGGGTCGGATTGCGCGCGCTCGCCGATGTGGCGCGCATGGATCAGGCACCTAACACCTATGCGTTGGGCTTTCTGCTGGGGCCGCGTGTCAATGCGGGCGGGCGCATCGGGCAGGCCGATCTTGGCGCGCGTCTGCTGGCATGCGATGATCCGGCGGAGGCGGCAGCCTTGGCGGAAAAGCTGGACCTTCTGAACACTGAGCGCCGCGAAATAGAAGCGGCAGTACGCGCGGCGGCCTTGGCGCAAGCGGAAGATCGCGGGCTGGATGCGCCTTTGGTCTGGGCTGCGGGTGCGGGTTGGCACCCCGGCGTTGTCGGGATCGTCGCAGCGCGGATCAAGGATGCGGCACAGCGCCCGGCTGTGGTGATCGGGGTGGAGGATGGCATCGGCAAAGGCTCCGGCAGGTCCATCGCCGGGGTCGATCTGGGGGCAGCGATCCACCGCCTTGTCACCGAAGGGCTGCTTTTACGCGGCGGCGGGCATAAAATGGCGGCGGGGTTGACCGTCGCGGAAGACATGATCCCCGCTGCGATGGCCCGGCTTGGCGAATTGATGGCCAAACAGGGCGCTGGCATGGCCGGTCCTGCGGACTTGCGGCTTGACGGGTTGCTAATGCCATCGGCTGCAACGCCGGAGTTCATTGAGCAGGTCGAGGCTGCCGGCCCCTTTGGTGCGGGCGCCCCTGCCCCGCGCTTTGCCTTTGCGGATCAATCTGTTACCGCGCGCCGCGTTGGTGACAGCCATCTGCGCATCAGCTTCGGCGACGGCATGGGCACGCGCATCGACGGTATCGCCTTTGGTGCCTTTGATGGCCCGCTGGGGCCACTTCTGGACAATCCTGGCCATGCGCGCTTCCATCTTGCCGGGCGGCTGGAGATCAATACATTCGGCGGCCGGTCGAAAGTGCAACTGCGACTGGAAGATGCCGCGCTGGTTTAAAAATTTCCGCCGAAAACGGAAAAATGTCCTTGCGAGTCGCGCCTCGCCCGCATAGATAGCGCCTCACCGACAGCGTGGCCCGTTCGTCTATCGGTTAGGACACCAGGTTTTCAACCTGGGAAGAGGGGTTCGACTCCCCTACGGGCTGCCACTTGCTTGTGTCTAAGTATTTGAATTATCGTATTTAGTTTTCGCTATCACTCTCATCATCCCGCCGATTTTCCCACCAAGTTGATATGCACCGGCGATGAGTCTTCCCTGCTACAATTGTATCTCGATCAGCACCGTATGTGGCGAACCTTTACCAAGTGACGAGACGACACCTCACGAAACTTCACGCAGGCCACCGGCGAGACTCGCACGACTTGACGTCACCCCCTGCACCTAATCCAGTTTGAGGTAGACTCTGGGCCAACCGAAAGGACCAGAGATGAAGCGCAGCAGGTTCACCGAAGATCGGATCATCCGTTGCCCGGCAGGCGATTGCGAAGCAATCTGTCGAGAGGGGGCATTCTGAAGGAGCACGAGGCCGGGATTTCCGTCTCTGATCTGTGCCGCAAGCACGGCGTCAGCGATGCGACCGTCTACAAGTGGAAAGCGAAGTATGGCGGCATGGATGTCAGCGAGAAGCTTCTTCAGCCTGCCGTTCTCATCCTCAAGCGCTTTCAGACGCTTCGCCTCGCTGACATCCATGCTCGACAATTCGGCCTTGAAGGATCTGCTCGGGAAAAAATGGTGACGCCCGCTGCGAAGCGGCAAGCGGTCGCGCATCTGGTGGAGGGCCACGGGATGAGCGAGCGGCGGGCGTGCCAGGTGATTGGCTGTTGCCGGATGACCATGCGCTACGAGGTGGTTCGGTAGGACGACCCGGTGCTGCGAGAGCGGTTGAAGGAACTGGCCAAAGCCCGACGCCGGTTCGGTTATCCGTTGCCCGGCAACGGTTTGCAGGCAAACCATGAGAGGGGGCGGCTGCATGTGTTTCTCCGGCGTGAGGGCCACGAGGTGAACCACAAGCGGCTGTTCCGCATCTACCGGGAAGAGCAGTTGCATGTGCGCCGTCGTGGTGGGCGCAAGCGGGCCATGGGCACACGGGCCCCGATGGTGCTGCCCCTGATGCCAAACCAGCGCTGGTCATTGGATTTTGTGTCGGACCAGATGACGGGTTGTCGCCGGTTCCGGATCATGACCGTGGTAGACGATTGCACGCGTGAATGTCTCGCCCTGATCGCCGACACATCGCTGTCGGGGGCTCGGGTGGCGCGGGAGCTGGCCACTCTGTTCGACACCCGCGGCAAGCCCCAGACGGTGGTCAGCGATAACGGGACAGACTTCACCTCGAACGCGATCCTGAAGTTCGTGGATGATCGCAAGTTTGACTGGCATTACATCGCGCCTGGCAAGCCCGGCAGCGCATGCGTGCATGCGCGAGAGGGGGGCAAGCCCACCCAGAATGCCTTCATCGAAAGCTTCAACGGTCGTCTGCGGGATGAGCTTCTGAACGAGACCCTGTTCCCGTCCCTACACCATGTCCGCGTCACGCTGGCCGCCTGGCGCACCGACTATAACACCGAGCGCCCACACTCACGCCTTGGATGGCAGACGCCCGCCGAGTTCGCCCAAACATTCACCCCGCAACGGGGCCTGACGCTCCGCAATCCGCAAAGCTCCGCGCCAGCCCCCGTTGCTCAACCCGCCCAAATGGGCAACACTCAAACCCGGAGTCTCGCTCACGCTGGATAAAAGTTGGGGGCAACGTCAGCGAGGGACTGGGCATCGAGGTCGACTTTTCTTTGCCAGCGGAACGCGTGATCAGAAGCCTTAACCGTATCATCGAATGGCGCGGAAAGCCCGGCACAATAAGAGT
>NZ_JAKDLJ010000381.1 GCF_030452865.1 Pseudorhodobacter sp. | reverse complement strand
GTGGTGATCGGATCAATGGGGGCGGTTTTCAATAGCTCCATAAGCGCAAGACGAAGAACCCGTCGGGCAGCGCTGCATTGGCGGCGTAAGGCGGCACGCTGCAGTCGCGCGGCATCCTGTGCATGTTTGATCGCAAGCAATTCTTTCACGCGTTCGATAAGTGGAGCAAAGCTAAGGCCGTGAATTACGGCCCCTTTCGCGTAAATGCCTCGGTGGCCATTATCGGCAACGGTCTTGACGATGAGCCCCGCCGCGACAAACGCCGTCTCGGCTGATCTGATTGCTTTGGTGGTCCGATGGGCTTTCTCCGCCACCAAGGTTTGCGCAGCATAGCAAATGGCATCCCGAGTTGGATCAATCCAATCTTTTGGTGCCGTCATGCCAATCATCACCTCCAGTATGTGGCGTCGCGCGTCCGAAAGACCAATCATTGGCCCGATATCGCGCAAAAGCTCTTGGAGATGATACCTCTGCATATCATCGGGGAGCGTAGGATAGTCAGAGGTGATATTTTCGTTCTGTAACGGTTGGGCACTCATTGTTCTCATCCTGATTTGGACAAGGCGACAACCGGCAAAAAAACACTGTTCGCACAGATGCGTTTTTTTCTTGCTAGGCCGACGGGGAGGGTGATAGATTTGCACTTGATTTGGTGTGCTTATCGGGATTGGTGTCCCTTAGCTCTTCCTCCCCCCGTGCTGGCTATCGCCTCGCGGGGGTTTCTATTTGGGGTGTGACTGCTCCTGCATTAGGTGTTATTTTGTTTCGTGTTTGACGTTTCATCGCGCTGTCTCGGCCGTGTCACAGATCGTGTCCGGGTCTAGTAGCTCACCCACTTGTCATACAACTTCCCTTCATGGTCTTGAAACCGCAGGCCAACACCCCGGATCTTTCTGTAGGATGGCTCGACACCACCTGCTATTTCATGCAGCCATGCGGGGCCCGAGCCGAACGACGATCTCTGCCAATAAAAGTGTCCCGCAATGTCGTAGGACCCAAATTCAGCGACATCGACGGTATGTTCATTGTCGCGCCCCTCGCGCTCGATCCCAAAGGCGATGACATGGTAAATTTCAATCGCATCACGGTAGCGGCGTATGTCTGGCGTAAGCCCGTCCGGTCCGAAATTGACCGCACCAACCAATGATCCGACCTGAGGGTTCAGGCCCATGGGGCAGCGCCAAAGTTGCAAAGGCGGTTCAATGGGCCACGGTGTGATGCGGCGTATGAACTCGGCCTTTGCCGCGCTACATTCAACTGAGGGCGGAAAGCCGCCCGCAAGGCAGAGCAGAATGGCGCAATCAATAGGATAGGCCTGAATGGGTGTTGCGATGTGCATGGCGCTGATCAATGCGATAGTTGGAATCGAGATGCTTTTCATAGACAACCCTTTCTAGATGTCTTTTGCATACATAAAGCGCCTTTTAATCGCAAAAGAATTTTTCTAACAATGATAGAGTGAAACCAAACTGGCAAACCCAAACAAGCCGGACTCGCCCTGCGGCAGTAGTCCCACGGTCAAATTGTTTGTTCCGTAGCCGGTAAATTTTGTCGACTATTGATGGTCATAGAAATGGGCTCGGTCTTACGCTTTTCTCAATGAACTACGGCCCACGAGGGGTTCATTGCCGTCATTGGAAATGACAGCGGCACCCCCCAAAAGTGCTTTCTGCTGACCCAAGTGACCTGGCGTTACCCTATTGGGTAATGCTTCAACTTTGTCATTGAACGCGATGCAAGGTGGTCGGTATGTGGATTCCAATACGAGGGACAACCAGAGGATACCGTCATGAGTACGCAATATTTCACGGCTAAAACGGATCAAGGCGCATTTGCCGGGCGTGGCCGCGTTGATACTCTGGGGCGCGTATATTGGACGGAAAAGATGAACATTGACAGGCTGCGAGAAAATGGAATGCAGGTGGTGGTTTTTGAGTTCAGCGCAACACCATCGACAGATGTGAATTGCAAGTCTGGATAAATCTCATTGCCCGGACAGGAACTGGATTAAGCCCATTCGCTCCTAACCATCCAGTCTGTGCGAGCTTTCGCCGAACCGCGGTAGCGCGAGACGGCAAGACAATCATGATACTGGCAAGGTTTACAAAAACTTCTCGCCAGCATCTGTTGTAGCGCGGTGTTCCATGAATCCGATATATGGAATAGAAAAGTCGACTCCGCGCCCTATGAATTTTCATATCCCCGGAAATCTCAGGCTGGGCTGGCTCAGTCAATCGCCTGGAATATCTCTCCAGCTTCCGGGTGAGCGCCAGCATAGGCATAAAGACGCGCATAGCCGTCAGACAGGTGCTCCGACTCATGCCGGAGTGAAAGATGGGACATGGCGAATAGTGTGGCTATGATCCCTGCGGCTTCTGCCGAAAGGACGCCTCGGTAGCCATTGCCGTCGCAGCTGATTTGGAAACGCGTGTCGGTGTCAGGTGCGAGAAAAAGTGGCTTGCCTTCGAACTCAAAAAATGTCCAAAGCCCGCCGCCGTAATCATTCGGGCTCAACCAGCCCATAAAGTCGAACACGGTGCGTTCGCCGATAAGCATCAGGCGTTGCCCGAACAGTGCTGGCAGAAACGCCATCCGCTGCTCTTCCGGAACAGGGGTTGCGCGCAGGACGGTAATTGTGGTGTCGGTCATCATCGGTCTCCAGATATCGATTGGGGTTAAGCATCTGAGCTGCCCTTTTTGCTTCTCAGATACGCCCCTCACCAACCCAACTCTTCCTCTATACTTGCATGATCAGAGCGGGCGTCGTGCTGCTCCAAACGAGCGTATGTTCGTCAAAAGCGGCCTTTCGCAGCCCAATAGGCACTTACGGGCGACGTTCGCGGCATATGTCTTGGAAAATGCTTTTTTTGCTGGCATAAAGCGTCTTGAACACATTTGAGCCCCGAGGCACCCTATGACGATTGAGATCAATGAGACGAATGCCATTCCAACATGGGAGGCTGAATTCGAAGCAATCTTGAAAGAGGGCGCGACGCTGGCGGTCAAGTGTTTGTCTGACCCTTATCAGAATGGCCAGATATGGAGCGGCGAATGGGTGGCCTACGCGCTTCCCGGTGATGGCCGGACCTTGGTTTTGGCGCTGCGCCGCGACAATAAGCCAAAAATTATCAAACGCGCGAACGGGCTGGTCTCCTTGGCAACCCGCCTAGGCTTTGATGTTGTGCCAATGCCTTCCTCCAAAGGTGCTATTGCAAGCGGGAAGGTCTCAGCGAAGGTGTAAAGACTCAAATTCGATATAAAACGCCTTACGATGTAAAAAAGCCTTTTATGTATTAATAAGAACTGTTATGAGCCTTGTAGGAGGCTGCCATGACA
>NZ_JAKDLJ010000380.1 GCF_030452865.1 Pseudorhodobacter sp. | reverse complement strand
AGCGCGCCAGTTCCCGGCAATCGCCAGTGACACCAGCCGCAGCGCAACCAGCGCCACCCCCCCCAGGCGACCTGCCGCAACGGCGGTTCAAGCTGAAAGTTCACCGCAAGTGCCGCCCAGCCCAACAATCCGAAACCAAGCAGGAGTTGCAAACCCCGGCCTGTTACCTTGAAGAACCGCTCCAATCCGAAACCCTTGCGCCTATTCCGCTGCCATTTTGCGGGATTTCAGCATGTCCTGCAAGTAGCGCCCGGTATGGCTGCCCGGCTCTTTAGCAACCTCTTCCGGGGTGCCGGTCGCGACGATCCGCCCACCGCCATCGCCGCCCTCGGGGCCGATATCAATCACCCAATCTGCGGTTTTCACCACGTCGAGGTTGTGTTCGATCACGATCACCGTGTTGCCTTGGTCCACCAATTCATGAAGCACCTCCAGCAGCTTCTTCACATCCTCGAAATGCAACCCGGTTGTGGGTTCGTCCAGAATATACAAGGTGCGGCCCGTTGCACGGCGCGAAAGCTCCTTTGACAGTTTGACCCGCTGCGCCTCGCCACCCGAAAGCGTTGTCGCCTGCTGGCCGACCTTGATATAGCCAAGCCCGACCCGAACCAGCGCATCCATCTTTTCACGGATGCTTGGCACCGCTTGGAAAAACCCTTGCGCATCTTCAACTGTCATATCAAGAACGTCTGCTATACTCTTGTTCTTGAATCTTATTTCCAAGGTTTCGCGGTTGTAGCGTTTGCCTTTGCAAGTTTCGCATTGCACATAGACATCAGGCAGAAAGTGCATTTCAATCTTGATGACGCCATCGCCCTGACACGCCTCGCAGCGCCCGCCTTTGACGTTGAAGCTGAACCGCCCCGGCAGATAGCCGCGCGCCTTCGATTCCGGCAGACCGGCGAACCAGTCGCGGATCGGGGTGAACGCACCGGTATAGGTGGCGGGGTTGGAACGCGGGGTGCGGCCGATGGCGCGTTGATCAATGTCGATCACCTTGTCAAGATGCTCAAACCCCTTGATCGTCTCGCAAGGTGCAGGCGTTTCGCGCGCACCGTTCAACCGGGTGGCCGCTGTCTTATAAAGCGTCTCAATCGTCAGGGTGGATTTGCCACCGCCCGAAACACCGGTCACGCAAATGAACTTCCCCAAAGGGAAATCGGCGGTGACGTTTTGCAGATTGTTGCCCGTGGCCTTCACCACCGTCACTTTTTTGCCGGTGCCTTTGCGCCTAACCTTCGGCACCGCAATCTCGCGTGTGCCTTGCAGATATTGCCCGGTCAGGCTGTCGGGGTTGGCCATCACCTCCTCCGGCGTGCCATGCGCGACCACCGCGCCGCCATGCACCCCCGCCCCCGGCCCCATGTCAAAAACATAATCCGCCTCGCGGATCGCGTCTTCGTCATGTTCGACCACGATTACGGAATTACCCTGATCGCGCAGGTTTTTCAGCGTGGTCAACAACCGGTCATTGTCGCGCTGATGCAACCCGATGGAAGGTTCATCCAGCACATACAGCACTCCTGTCAACCCGGACCCGATCTGCGATGCAAGCCGGATGCGCTGGCTTTCACCGCCGGAAAGCGTACCTGCGTTGCGCGACAGACTGAGAT
The DNA here is from genome assembly GCF_030452865.1 of Pseudorhodobacter sp. Taxonomy (GTDB): domain Bacteria; phylum Pseudomonadota; class Alphaproteobacteria; order Rhodobacterales; family Rhodobacteraceae; genus Pseudorhodobacter. The sequence continues at coordinate 1,745 of NZ_JAKDLJ010000380.1, read as the reverse complement.
AGTTGAGACCGACATTCACCAAAAACCCAAGGCGTTCGCGAATCTCCTTCAGGATTGCCCGCGCAATTTCGTTTTTCTGATGAGTCAGATGTTCCGGCACGCCACTGATCCACTCATGCGCCTCGCTGATGGACATTTGCACGACTTGGCCGGCATGAAGGCCCGCGATCTTCACCGCCAGGGCTTCGGGGCGCAGCCGGTAGCCGCCGCAAGCACCGCAAGGGCGGTTGTTCTGGTAGCGCTCAAATTCCTCGCGCACCCAGTTACTGTCGGTTTCGCGGAAACGGCGTTCCATATTCGGAATTACGCCTTCAAAGACGCGCGACACCTGATAAATCCGGCCACCTTCGTCGTAGCGGAACTTGATCTCCTCCTCACCCGAGCCACGCAAGAACACCTCGCGCACGTTTTCGGGCAGGTCTTTCCATTTGGCCTTCTTGTCAAACTCGTAGTGTTTCGCAATCGCATCAATGGTTTGAATGAAATACGGGCTTTTCGATTTCGCCCATGGCGCCAGCGCCCCCTGCACCAGCGTCAGGTTTTGATCCGGCACGATCAGGCGTTCATCAAAGAACAACTCCACCCCCAACCCATCGCAGACCGGGCAAGCACCGAAAGGGGCGTTGAAGGAAAACAGGCGCGGCTCGATTTCGGGAATGGTAAAGCCCGAAATCGGGCAGGCGAATTTTTCAGAAAACGTGGTGCGCGTTGCCTCCTCTGACGCCAGTTCCAGAATTGCGATACCATCGGCAAGGTTCAGCGCGGTGCGCAGGCTGTCGGCAAGACGTGTCTCAATCCCTTCCTTGACCACGATCCGGTCCACCACCACGTCGATATCGTGACGGAATTTCTTGTCCAGCGTCGGCGCATCTTCCAATTCATAGAACTGGCCGTCAACCTTCACCCGCTGAAACCCCTGTTTGCGCAGGTCCTGAAACTCTTTCTTGTATTCCCCCTTGCGGTCGCGGATGATCGGGGCGAGCAGATAGGCGCGCGTCCCCTCCTCCATCGCCATTACAATATCAACCATATCCTGCACTTGCTGCGCGGTGATCGGCTTGCCGGTTGTGGGGCTGAACGGGGTTCCTGTGCGGGCGAACAAAAGCCGCAGATAGTCGTAAATTTCGGTCACAGTTCCCACAGTGGAGCGTGGATTTTTCGAGGTGGTTTTCTGTTCGATCGAGATTGCGGGCGACAGGCCGGAGATGTGGTCAACATCGGGTTTCCCCATCATGTCAAGGAATTGCCGCGCATAAGCTGACAGACTTTCAACGTAGCGCCGCTGTCCCTCTGCATAGATCGTGTCAAACGCAAGCGAGGATTTTCCCGACCCGGACAGCCCGGTGATCACAACCAACTTGTCGCGCGGAATGTCCACATCGACGTTCTTCAGGTTATGCTCCCGCGCGCCGCGCACCTCGATGAATTTCTGTTCGGCCATGTGTTGCGCCCCCGATGCCACCGGGCATAGATAAGCGATCTGCGCTGAGTCTCCAATGCAAAAACGTGAACAATTGATGAACAAATACGCATTGAGCGAAATTAATCCGCAAGAACCATACGGCGATGTGATTCCAGCAGATGAATCACCACTCTCAAAAGCCACGGCAGCAGAACAAAGAGGGACACATCTTCTATCCCCTGCACCGCGATCAGTGCCGCGAGAACCGGTGTGCAGGTCGGGGTGTCAAGATTCCCCATCTGCGACACCTCCTCCGCCGTCCGCGCGCGCGCGTCAGCAATGC
>NZ_JAKDLJ010000379.1 GCF_030452865.1 Pseudorhodobacter sp. | reverse complement strand
GGCAAGTCGCGCAGGGTTGCATCGTCTTTGCTGCGCGTCAGCAGCTCAACCTCCCCCTTCAAGCCGGCACTCCCCACACTCCCCCCCAGTTTCATCAGGTTGATCGCTTTCGCCATCTGGCCCAGCGTGTCGGCCAGCGTCAGCCCCAGCGTTGCCGCATCCTTGTCAACGGTCGAAACCGACGGCGTGATCGCCAGATGGTCGGCAATCCCGGTCGAGGGCAAGACCCAGATCGCATCCGGGCGTGGGCTGTCGGGCAGCACTGCAAGGCGCAGATCAGCTTCCGCCCCGGCGGCGACAAAGCTGATGCGCGGCCCGGTTTCGGCTTGCAATGCCGCCATAGCCGCGCCCAGTGCGAGAGCGGGGGCGGAGCCTGTTTCGGGCAAAGCAACCGTCAAAGTGAAATCGAGATCATCGCTCAACTTGCGCAGTGTCAGCCCCAGCGGCAGACGATCCGGCAGGGTTTTGCCGTCCTGCACGATCGGCTCAACGCTTGCGCTGAACCGGTCCAGCGTGGTGACTTTCACAAAGCCAAGCGCATCCTCGGTCTTGTCAGCCGCAGTTGCCATCACCGCGAGAACCGCCCCTTCGGAAAGCCCGTGCAGACTGCCCGCCGCAATTGTCAAACCGCTTTCGGTATGGGTCGCAGGCCATTGCGCGACGCGCGCGCCGGGTTGACCGGAAAACACCACCCGGTCAAGATCGCCCTCGAACATCGGCGTGGTGCGCGCAAGGTTCTTGACCGAATATTTCCTCAGCACCTCTTGCCCGATCTGACCATAGCTTGCCTGCGGAAACTCGGCGAGGGTTTCGAACAGCGTATAGGTGAAAACACCCTGCGGGATGCGGTCCGGGTCGCCTTTGGGCAGACGTTTTTCCGGTGTCACCTCATCGGTTTGCGCGGCGAAGAACGCGACGAGGGAGCCGCCTTTCCCCGAACTCATCACCGGGGCGGGGGCATGGGCGCGCGGATTGGGGTTTGGAATTGCCCGGCTTTGCGCCGCATCCATCGCGGCCATTGGAACGCCCAGAACTTCGGGGGCAAGCTGCCGGGTGCGGACTTCCTCATCGCCATCAGGCGCGCCGCGCGTCGCGGTGCCGGAATGGCAGGCGTCAAACACCACCCAGACATCCGCCCCTTTGGCGCGGATCGCATCCAGCATCTGACCGATTTCATCGTCGACCAGCCCGTTTTCCACCGTGCCGCTGGTATCGGACCACGGCCCAATATCGACGGGCAGGAACATTTCATCCAACCCGTCCAACTCCTCATCCGGGTTCAGGGCAGGGGCCTGGGTGCCATGCCCGGAGAAATGCAGGTAAACGAAATCCCCCGGCTCTACCTTGGCAGTAAGGTCGGCAAACGCCGTCCGGATTGCGCCAAGCGTCGGCCGCGTTGCCCCGTCGACGCCATCCGACAGCACCGCGACATTTTCCACCGCAAACGGCACCGGTGCGGCGGTCGTCAGGTAGGTTTGCACCAGCTTCACATCATTCGACGGGCCTTTCAGCCAATATTGCGGCGCAAGGCTTTCGTAGTCATTTGCGCCAATCAGCAAAGCATAGTTTTCCCGTGCAAACGCAGGCAGGGATACAAGCGCCATGATCGAGCCCAAAGCGGTGCTGCGGAGCAATGAAAAGCTGTGGTGCATAATAACCCCTTTCAATTGGTCATCAAAGCGTAGCTGGTCGCAGCCCCGCCCTTGTTGTCGACTTCCATCGTGTAGCTGCCGCTTTCCGACGGACGCCAGCCACAATAGGCAATGTGGGATATGTCGCTGTCGGAACAAACCAGCCGTCCCTGCGCATCCTTGATCGTCAGGTTCAAATCCACGGCTGATTTCGCCTCAACATAAACTTCGGCATATTCGCCGCCTTTGAAGTCAATCCGGGGGTAACGGTCGGACTTGCCGCCTGACAGTTTGCCGATATTGTAAATCGGCCCCATCACCACGCCTTTCGTGGTTTCAGCGCGGACATCCTCTATCAGTCCCACCAGAGCATCGTCGCCCACCGCAAGGCTTTCCGCCTGCACCAGCATGTCCTGCCAGCCCAGCGGCGCACCCTCCCCGGCCTCGCCATCAATCGCGCTGCGTTCAGATTGTTCGGGGTTGACCTGCTTGCGCAACTTCGCTGCCGCCAAAATCAGCACCGGATCCTTCGCCTCAACACCCGCTTCAAACAAACGGGCGGAGAGTTCGGCGGTTTTCACCGGGCTGAGGGGGGATGCCGCCAAGGGTGCGGCAAGGAACATGACTGTTGCGGCAGAGATAAAGAGTGTTTTCATCGGATTTCACCTTGTCCAAAGTGAGGAGGATTGACCCAAGGATAGGAAGGCGGGGACAGTGCGTAAACACTTGTTTTGCAGGTGACAGCCTTTGTCATGTGATCCCTTTTCTGCGGCCTGCTAACGTTGGGCCAAGGACTGATGAAAGGTCACGCAATGCCGGAAACCCTCTTTACCAAACCGCCAAGCCGCATTTGGCCGTTGCGACAGGCAGCACAAATTGCCGCTGTCATGCTGCTTTTGACCGTGTTTGCAGCCCTGAACCCGGCCCGTGCGCAGGAGGCGATGCTGAAATCCGCTGTGGAAAATGTGGTGGTCTTGCGCAGTGCGGGAAATGACGACCGCTTTATGGGTTCCGGTGTGATCTGGGCCGGGGGAAAGCTGGTGGTAACCAATGCGCATGTGGTAGGAAATGCCGAAAGCGCCCGCGTGATCGACGATACCGGACAGGCGTTTGACGGTGAAATCATCGCGCGGGACACAGTGCGCGATGTCGCAGTCCTTGTGGTCAAAGGGCTGGAGCGTCCGGGCTTGTCACTGGGTTCGGCACCTGAACTCGGGGCAAAGGTCTGGGCAATCGGTGCACCTTTGGGGTTGGAGTTGACAGTGACGCGCGGCATCGTCTCTGCCTCTGCCCGGCAGATTGACGCGGCGGTGCCGATCCGCTTTCTGCAACACGATGCGGCGGTCAATCCCGGATCATCGGGTGGGCCGCTGCTCGATGCGGATGGGCATTTGGTTGGCCTGAACAGCCGGATTGCCGATGGATCGCGCTATTACATCGGCATGTCCTATGCGATTGCCGCCGCTGATCTGGCGCGCATTGTTGACGGATTGGTTGCGGAAACCCTGCCCCCGGTGCCGAAACTGGGCCTGCAACTTCGCCCGGTCAGTCGCATGATTGCCGCCGCCCTTGGGTTGGAGGCCACCGGCCTGCTGATTGACCGGGTTGAACCGGGACTGGCGGCAAGCCATTCCAGCCTGCTGGCAGGCGACATTATCCTGACAGCGGGTGGGCAGCCGATGACCGCCCCCGGTGATCTGGCCTTCGCCATGGATGCGGAACCGGACGCGGACAGCCTGTCCCTTC
>NZ_JAKDLJ010000378.1 GCF_030452865.1 Pseudorhodobacter sp. | reverse complement strand
CTGGGCGATCTTCAACCTGATCCTGGTGTCACTGTCGTTGCGGGCAACTGTCGAGTCGCAACAGCGCCGGCTTTCGCCGCGTGTAACGATGGAAATGCCTGCCGCCCTGATCTGGAGTGGGTCGGGGGATGTTCCGATGGAAGCGACGGTCCTTGATGCCTCGGCCAGTGGTGCGCGCATCCGCGTTGGCAAAGGCCCGAACGGAGAGCGTTGGACGCGGATGGCTGCAACGGGGGAGGCGGTTCAGTTCCGGCCGCATTTCACCGACGCGCCGCATCTGGAACGCCCGATCTGGGCAACCGTGAAGGCCGTGCATCAGAATTCGGGCGACCCGACGTTCGGCGTGATGTTTGAGCCGGATCAAGGCATGGCCGTGCGTGAGGCCATCGCGCATCTGATCTTCGGGTCCAGTGAAACATGGCGAGTCAAGCGGTTGGCAAAATCGAACAAGAAAGGCTTTACTGCCGGCATCGGCTATCTGCTGTGGTTGAGCATTCGTTCCGCCCCCAAGACATTCAAGGCCTTCATCAATGAACCGGCCCGTCTGCGCCGCGCTGCACTGGCCCGCCCTGCGGAAGCGAAACCTGCGCATATCGTCGCGTTCGGGGAGGATTTCGAATATCTGGAGGCGGACGAAGTGTCCGGCAATCTTGTCGTTCCGGTGCCATTCACCCGGCCCGTTTCCCTGACGGAAGCCGCAATCGCGGAGGCGCGGCGGGCATGAGGGTAAACAACAGTCTCAAACTGGCGTTTCTTCTTGCGGGATTGGTCAGCCCGCTGGCTGCGCAAACGCCGGATGCCGCCCCGCAAATCGTGATACCTGCCGCAATCACTCCGCAAGACCCGGCAGCAGTCAGTGACGCGGTTCCCGGCGCGTCGCCGCATATCTTCCTCGTCTCCGATCCAAAACAGGCGGATGTCATGCCGACGGCACAGGTCGCGCAACCGGCTGAACCTTCGCCCTTGATCCAGCTTTTGCCAACTTCCGGCACCGCGTCCACGCCGGAAGTGGAGGTCGCTACCCCTGCCGAAATCTCAGTCGTGGAACCGCCGCCGAAACCCTCGTCATGGTTGATGCCGATCCTGCCTGCGCCGGGTGCGGCGATGGCTGGGGTGCGGATCGGCGCGGGAATGTCGCAGCCCGGTATCCTGAGGTTGAGCGGTGAGACCGCCGAGGTCGAAATGCTGGTGACCTTGCCCGAGGGCGTGCCGCTGTCCTTGCCACTGGTGTTGTCGCTGCGCTCCAGCGTGAACAACCTGCCGGAGGACTCCGAAATCGCAGTGGCGGTCAACGGCGTGAAAGCCGGGTTCATTGCGCTTGACAGCATCGGTCCCTTCTCCGAACGCAAGCTGATCGTGGCGGGTCTGGTTCCGGGGGTGAACCGGATCCACCTTGCCGCGCGCCAGTCCCACCGGATTTTTTGTGGCCCCGAAGCCTCGTTCGGGGTCTGGACGGAAATTGATCTGGGACGCAGTGGGGTTCCGGTCACCCCATCACTGCTGCCGCTGGTTCCTTCCGGTCTGGTCGCGGCTCTGCAAGCGCAAAGTGCGGGTGATCGCCCGCTGGAAATCCTTGCCGACGAAAGCACCGATCCTCGCCTGATCCAGGATGTCGCGCGTCAGGTCAGCGATGCGATAGGCTTTGCGCCGCGCCTGAAAATCCTTCCTTTCTACTCGCAGGAGACGGACCCGAACGCGATGGCGCGCATCGCGATTGTCGCTGCAACCGAGGTCAAGGCCTCGATCCGGCGCGGGGCGGGGGATGCTGCGGTGTTGCAGATTGAGCATGTTGGACCGGAACTTCCGGATCTTGCAGCGGTTCTGCCGGTGCCGAAAGCAGAGCCCGATATCCTGCCGCTGCAACCGGGGCTGAAAACCGCCCTCGCCAAGCTCGGTGCGCCGCAGATCATCGGCAACACGCATTATTTCCGGCGTGATGTGAAATTCATCCTGCCCGACGACTGGTTGCTTCTTGCCTCGCAGAAGGCGGAGCTGGAGCTGCATTATGGCTTTTCCGCCGGGATGGCGAAAGGCGGATTGCTGTTGATCAAGGTCAACGGGCAGACGGTGCGGCTGTTGCCGCTGGATCACGATGGCGGCAAGCTGCAACCGCCGCTGCCGGTCCGCTTCGGCGCAAGCAGGCTTCAGGCCGGGATCAACACCGTGACGTTCGAGATGTCGGTGCCGGGCGACCCCGCCGATTTGCCCTGTATCGCGCGTACGACGGATATGCTGGTCATTCTCGGCAGCAGTTCGTTGACCGTGCCGCCGACGCCGAAGATGCATCAAAGCGATCTGTTGCGAAGCCTCGCCTTTCTGGACGGCAACGACGTGAGTGTTCCGGCCAAAGTGGCCGACCCGGAAAAGGACCGGGAAACGCTGCTGGATTTTGCAGCACTGTTTCGTCCATTGATCCCGCCGGCGTCCTCGGCGACGGACCGACCGGCGCTGCATGTTGTCGGGCTTGATGGTGCGGGCCTGATTCCGATCTGGAACACCGGGCTGACCCGGCGTGCCTTGCAGGTTGCCTTCGACACGCGACTTGTCTCCGATCCGGATCAGCAGTTCGTGATGAAGAAAGACGACGGGGTCTTCAAACTCATCGGCGATCAAGATCAGGCACCGGCTTCCACCGCGCCCGGTTCTGGCACCGGGGTTTCCCTGCTCGGGCATTTCTTCGGGCTGTTTTCGAACGGGGGTTGGATCATGCAAGGCGCTGAGGCGCTTCACAAAACCGCCTTTCCCGGCTCCGTATCGCTGACCGAGTGGATGGACGGCAAAACCGCGCGCATGTTGTTGTTGCAGCTTGACCCGTCCAGACCGGAGGATGTCTGGTTGCTGACTGCCCCGGATATCGAGGCCGCCGAAGTTGTGCAAAAGCTCGACAGTTTCCGCCGTGACGGAAACCGTACCGCTCCGGCGCAGGCCGCGATGCTGCGCCGCGACGGCACTTGGGAAACCTGGTCGCAGGACCGCCCGCCGCGCCTGCTGGAACGCCTGACATTTGATAACCTGCGCGATGTTCTGGGCAACTATGCCTCATGGTCGCCGCTGCTGTTCACCGCGCTCTCGCTGCTTTTCGCATTGATTTCGGTGATCCCGGCGCTGCTGTTCGTGTTGTTGACACGGCGGAAAGGCAGCCGGACATGAACCGTCGGTCCTTCATGCGGGTGGTGACGACCACAGCGGTTGCACTGGCAGCGCCGCGGCTTGCGCTTGCGGGCCAGCGGCGCAGTATTGCGGGGGCGATCGCGCAGGGTCATCCGTTGCAAAAAGTCTGGCAGGCGTGGAAGGCGCTGTGCATGCTGCCCGAGGGCCGTATTGTCGATCAGTTGCAAGGTGCCGCCAGCCATTCCGAGGGGCAGGGCTATGGCCTGACCCTC
>NZ_JAKDLJ010000046.1 GCF_030452865.1 Pseudorhodobacter sp. | reverse complement strand
CATCATAAATGATCAGCGAATGGCGGACATTGTCACGGTAATATTCAGCAATCGAAGTCGCTGCGTAGGGTGCCAAGAACTGCATCGGCGCCGGGTCAGAGGCGGTTGCGGCCACAACGCAGGTATAGGCCATCGCACCGGTTTCTTCCAGCTTCTTGACCAACTGCGCCACGGTCGACCGCTTCTGCCCAATCGCTACATAAACGCAATAGAGTTTCTTGCTTTCATCGTCGCCAGCCGCTTTGTTATAGGACTGCTGGTTCAGAATGGTATCAAGCGCAATCGCGGTTTTGCCGGTCTGACGGTCACCAATGATCAATTCGCGCTGGCCGCGGCCAACCGGGATCATCGAGTCAACGGCTTTCAAGCCGGTTGCCATCGGTTCATGCACCGATTGGCGCGGGATGATACCGGGGGCTTTCACATCGGCGATCGCGCGCTTTTTGGTGCCCAGCGGGCCTTTACCATCAATCGGGTTGCCCAAACCGTCAACAACACGGCCCAGAAGTTCGTCGCCCACAGGAACGTCCACGATGGACTTGGTGCGTTTCACAACGTCACCTTCCTTGATGGAGCGGTCATCGCCGAAAATAACGATACCGACGTTATCCACTTCAAGGTTCAGGGCCATGCCACGGATACCACCGGGGAATTCGACCATTTCACCCGCCTGAACCTTGTCCAGACCGTGAACGCGGGCGATGCCATCGCCAACGCTCAACACCCGGCCAACTTCGGCCACTTCGGCTTCCTTGCCAAAGTTCTTGATCTGGTCTTTCAGGATCGCAGAAATTTCAGCTGCTTGGATACCCATTTATCCGACCTCTTTCATTGCATTCTGGAGGGCCGCGAGCCTGGCCTTGACCGACGTGTCGATCATGGTAGAGCCCAGCTTGACGACAAGACCGCCGATGAGGGATTCATCGACAGCGGTTTTCAGTTTCACATCCTTGCCGACACGCGCCTTCAGCGTCGCGGCGAGTTCTTTGGCCTGCGCAGCCGACAGCTTGGACGCGGAGGTGACTTCGGCGGTCACCTCCCCTTTTTCCTCGCTGATCATATCCTGCACGGCTTTTGTCAGTTGCGGCAACACAAACAGACGGCGCTTTTCGGCCATCAATGCCAATGTGTTGGCGGTCAGGGTGGAAAGCCCCATCTTTTTCGCAATCGCAACGATCGCGTGTTCCTGTTCGTCGCGGGAATAGACCGGCGAGGAAATCATGGCTTTCAGGTCGGCGGAGCTATCCAAGGCCGCATCAAGGGCATCAATATCACCCTCCAGCGCCTTGAGGCTTTTGCCTTCCTTCGCCAACTCAAACAGAGCGGTGGCGTAGCGCGCGGCAATGCCAGAGGAGATCGAAGCTGATTCTGACACGTCATCCCTTCCGAAATAAGGCCCCTGCAATATCGGTGCAGCGCAAGAGCATCGCATGGCGCATACAGGGTGCATGCGTCTGAATTTCGATGCGGTGTAGCAGAGGCGGAATTCTGCCGCAACCGTCAAGAAACAGTAAATTGCGCGTGATGGGCGCAAACGTCGTGTATCGGCGCGGGCCATCCGTGACGCGGGCGGCAGGCGGAACGATTTTCCCGGTCGTCAAGGCAACCTTTCACCCCGCCCGGTTTCGTGGGCGACACCATGCCTTCCAACGCGCATCCGCACTACATCGCACGAACCGCGCATCGAATCACGCCGCAGCCGTTCGGGTCAGCTTTCGCGGAGCGTCGATCCGCGCAGCGCGGGTTCCGGCGCGCCTTGCCCCATGCCTTCCAGCACCCGGAGCGGGCGGCGCACGACCTCCCCCAAACCGCCCTTGGTTGGCGCGCGGACTTGCTTTGACACCTCCACCATCAGGACGCCACCCGCTTTCACCGGTGACCATTTGCGGCCATTCCGCTCCATCATGTCCGACAATCGCAACCAGAACGGATGGTTGGACGGTGGCGCGTAAAGCGCGGATACGCTGCGGTCGACCGTGAAAGCGTGGCGCTGCAACTGCGTCTCCAATTGACCCATGGAATAGGGTCGGCCGAAGCCGAACGGTGTACCGTCCCGCCGTGCCCAAAGGCCCGACCGTGAAGGCACCACAAAGATCGCGCGCCCCCCCGGCCCCAACACCCTGGCCGCTTCTTCCAGCACCGAGGACGGGTGTTCAGAGGTTTCCAGCCCGTGCATCAGGATCAGCTTGTCCGCAATGCCCGTTGCCAGGGGCCATTGCGTTTCCTCACACAGAACCGACACATTTTCCATGCCCGCAGGCCATGGCATCACGCCTTGCTGCGCGGGCATCAAGGCGATGACACGGCGCGCATCGGCCAGATAGGGCCGCATCAGGGGCGCGGCAAAACCGAAGCCCACCAAGGTCTGCCCCTTGGCATCCGGCCACATCCGCACAACGGTATCCCGGATGGCACGTTGCGCCACCCGTCCAAGTTTGGTCCGGTAATAGAAGTTGCGTAGGTCGAGCACATCAAGCTGCATTGCAGCCGGGCCTTTTTCGCGCAAAGTTGGGGTCCAACATACCGAATCAAAGGCAAAAGACCATGGCGCTTGATCTTCTGACCATTCCTTGCCTGTCAGATAACTACGCATATCTGATCCACAACCCCGCGAGCGGGCAAACCGCACTTGTCGATGTGCCAGAAGCTGCCCCCCTGCTTGCCGCGCTTTCCGACAAGGGCTGGACGCTTTCGGACATCCTGCTGACCCATCATCATTGGGACCATATCGACGGGGTGGCGGATCTGTTGGCAGGCCTGCCAAACCGCCCCGCCGTCTGGGGCGCGGCCGCCGATGCCCATCGCCTCCCACCGCTCAACCATGCGCTGAAAGACGGCGACTGCGTGACGATTTGCAGCGCAAATGTGCAGGTGCTGGATGTACCGGGCCACACCGTCGGCCACATCGCCTTTCACTTCCCCGACGATCACCTGCTTTTCTCCGGCGACAGCCTTATGGTGATGGGCTGCGGTCGCCTGTTTGAAGGCACCCCCGCACAGATGCATCTTGCGCTTTCCCGCATGGCAGCAGTTCCCGGCGAAACCCTTGTCTGTTCGGGTCACGAATACACCAGCAGCAACATTGCCTTCGCTTTGTCCCTTGAACCCGAAAACCCGGCGCTTATGTTAAGGGCCAAGGCGGTGAAATCGGCACGCGAGGCGGGCCGCGCCACTGTCCCCGCAACCTTGGCCGAGGAACTGGAAACCAACCCGTTCCTGCGTGCCCACAACCCCGCTTTGCAATCGGCACTTGGGCTAGCCGGTGCGGCGGATGTCGATGTTTTCACCGAAATTCGTGCGCGCAAGGATAAATTCTGAGTCCGCCGCAACACAGACGATCACTTTTTCCCACAACAATGCCCGAAAGCTCACTTAATCCGAAAAAAGACTTGAAGACGCCGAAATAAAACCGAACCTTAAGGGTATGAGGTCAAGGTCGGATCGGTGCACAACGCCGCGACCCGCAGAACAAGAGGAGCACAAAACCGTGCCATCATTTTCCACAACGCTAGAGCAGGCAATCCATGGCGCATTGGCACTTGCCAACGCGCGCCGCCACGAACTCGCAACGCTGGAACACTTGCTTCTGGCGCTGTTGGACGAACCCGATGCGGCCCGCGTGATGCAGGCCTGTTCCGTCGATCTGGACGAATTGCGCAAAACGCTGGGCGATTTCATCGACGATGATCTGTCCACGCTTGTCACGGATGTCGAAGGCTCCGAGGCGGTGCCAACAGCGGCATTCCAGCGCGTGATCCAGCGCGCGGCGATCCATGTCCAGTCTTCGGGCCGCAATGAGGTGACAGGCGCAAATGTGCTGGTCGCCATCTTTGCCGAGCGCGAATCAAACGCCGCCTATTTCCTGCAAGAACAGGATATGACCCGCTATGATGCGGTGAATTACATCGCCCATGGCGTCGCCAAAGATCCCGCCTTTGGTGAGGCGCGTCCGATCACCGGGGCCGAAGAACACCATGAGACACCTAAAGGCGAAGCTGGCGAGGCGAAAGAATCGGCGCTGTCAAAGTATTGCGTTGATCTGAACGTCAAAGCGATCAAAGGCGATGTTGACCCGCTGATCGGGCGGGAAGCGGAGGTGGAGCGCTGCATTCAGGTTCTGTGTCGTCGCCGCAAGAACAACCCGCTTCTGGTCGGTGACCCCGGCGTCGGGAAAACCGCGATTGCCGAAGGCTTGGCATGGAAAATCATCAACGGTGAAACCCCGGATATTCTGGCGAAAACCACGATCTACAGCCTCGATATGGGCGCCCTGCTTGCAGGCACCCGCTATCGCGGCGATTTTGAAGAACGCCTGAAAGCTGTTGTGAAGGAGATGGAGGATCACCCCGACGCGATTCTGTTCATCGACGAGATTCACACCATCATCGGGGCCGGTGCCACCTCGGGCGGCGCGATGGATGCCTCCAACCTGTTGAAACCGGCGTTGCAGGGCGGCAAATTGCGCACGATGGGTTCCACCACGTACAAGGAATTCCGCCAGCATTTTGAGAAGGACCGCGCCCTCGCCCGTCGGTTCCAGAAGATTGACGTGAATGAACCGTCGGTTCCGGATACCATCAAGATCCTGATGGGCCTCAAGCCGCATTTTGAGGAGCATCACGACCTGCGCTATACGGCGGATGCTATCAAAACGGCGGTGGAACTCGCCGCGCGTTATATCAATGACCGCAAGCTGCCGGACAGCGCGATTGACGTGATTGATGAGGCGGGGGCCGCACAGCATCTGGTCGCAGAATCCAAACGCCGCAAAACCATCGGCACCAAGGAAATCGAAGGCATCGTCGCCAAAATCGCCCGCATCCCGGCCAAGAACGTCTCCAAGGACGACGCAGAAGTGCTGCGCGATCTGGAGAAATCGCTGAAACGAGTGGTCTTCGGTCAGGACAAGGCGATTGAGGCGCTGGCCTCGTCAATCAAACTTGCCCGCGCCGGATTGCGCGAGCCGGAAAAGCCGATTGGCAACTACCTCTTTGCAGGGCCAACCGGTGTCGGGAAAACCGAAGTCGCCAAGCAACTCGCCAGCACTCTGGGGGTCGAACTGCTGCGCTTCGATATGTCGGAGTATATGGAGAAACACGCCGTTTCGCGGCTGATCGGTGCGCCTCCGGGCTATGTCGGCTTTGATCAGGGCGGCATGTTGACCGACGGCGTTGATCAGCACCCGCATTGCGTGCTTCTGCTTGATGAGATGGAAAAGGCGCATCCGGATGTCTACAACATCCTGTTGCAGGTGATGGACCATGGCAAACTGACCGACCACAATGGCCGGACCGTGGATTTCCGCAATGTGATCCTGATCATGACCACCAACGCAGGTGCCTCTGAAATCGCGAAGGAGGCGATCGGCTTTGGCCGTGAACGTCGCACCGGCGAAGACACCGCCGCGATTGAGCGGACCTTCACGCCGGAATTCCGCAACCGTCTGGATGCGGTAATCAGCTTCGCGCCCTTGGGCCGTGACATCATCCGCCAAGTGGTCGAAAAATTCGTGCTGCAACTCGAAGCGCAACTCCTGGACCGCAACGTCCATATTGAACTCACCGAGGAGGCCGCGAACTGGCTGGGCGAAAAAGGCTATGATGACAAGATGGGTGCGCGCCCCTTGGGCCGCGTCATTCAGGAACACATCAAGAAGGCGCTGGCCGAAGAACTGCTGTTCGGCAAGCTGATGAAGGGTGGCGTGGTCAAGGTTGGCGTCAAGGATGCCAAGATTGATTTGCAATTCGAGGAGCCGGAAAACCCGCGATTAACCAAACAAAAGCCGCCGCTGCTGACGGCGGAGTAAACCGGCCCCGGTCCCCCGCGCGGTCGGGGGGCAATTCCGTGTGTCGCATTGTCAGTCCAACGGCGATGCAGCGGCGCCAAGACCAGAACAAAACCCCGCACGCTGCGGGGTTTTTCAATTTAACAAGCCTTTGAGAGCCCGCACTCGGTGCAAGAAATCAACGCTCGGTCAGCTTCAACTCAATCCGGCGATTTTGCGCCCGTGCGCTTTCTGAATTGCCGGGGGCGACCGGTTGCCATTCGCCAAAGCCGGTTGCCGCCATCCGGTTCGGCGGGAAACCCAGATCATTCTGCATGAACCGCACAACAGAAAGCGCGCGCGCCTGGCTCAGCTCCCAGTTGTCGGCAAATTCGCCCAGGCCCGACAGCGGTACATCGTCCGTATGGCCATCGACGCGGATGATCCAGTCGATATCCTTGGGAATGTCATCGGCAATCTCGCGCAGGCTTGCCACCACTCCGGCAATCTGACTGCGCCCTTCTGGCGACAGATCGGCGGATCCGGGTTGAAACAGCACTTCGGATGAAAACACGAACCGGTCGCCGACAATCCGCACCCCTTCACGCCCGGCGAGGAGCTTGCGCAGCTCACCAAAGAATTCCGAGCGGAAATTCTCCAGCTTCTTGGTTTCCGCTTCCAGCCGCTTACGCTCCGCCGCTTCCAGCTCCGCGCGTTTTTTCTGTTCCGCTGCGACCTGCGCCAACGCGGTATTCAACTGGGTGCCGAGCGAGTCGAGCCGCACATTCGCCGCCACATCCCGCGCTTGCGAGGCGTCAAGCAAGCCCTGCAACTGCCCCAACTGCCCGCGTAGCGCCGCGATTTGTTCGTTCAGCAAGGCCACGCGCCGCGCCGCATCTTCCGATTTCGCCTGTTCTTGCGAAAGGGCTGCGCGCGCGGTGGCCAGCAACGCCTCGCGTCCGGTAACGTCGGTGCTGCTTGCGTCAACCTTTGCCTGCGCCGCCGCGAGCAGGGTCAGGGTGTCTTCGGCACGTTTGCGTTGCTCTTCCAAAGCAAGCGTCATCGCGGTCAATTCGGTTTCGGAGGCGGAGAGTTTGGCGCGCAGGGCTTCGGCGGCGGCCTGATCAGTCAGGCGTCTCGCTTCCTCCTCGTTCAATTTCCCCTCCACTCCGGCCAGACGTTTGCGCAATTCTTCGGCAGCCACGCGATCGGCAAGTACCTTGGACTCGGCATCGCTGAGCGTCGCCTGACTGTCCGCCAACCGTTTGCGTAACACTTCGGCAGCGGCGAGTTCGGCCAGCCGGTCCTGTTCCGCCTTGGTCAGACTTGCCTCCAGTTTGGCCATTTTGGCGCGCAACGCCACCACGTCGCCGGACGCGGCTTCGGCTAGGCTCAGATCAGTTTGCAGGCGTTTGATTTCTGCGGCGAGCGCGTCTTGCCGCGCCTGCGCACCAGCTTGAGCATCGGTGACAACACCCAGCCGTGCGGTCAATTCCGCAAGATCGGCGCCGCGTTTTTCCGCCGTCGCCTGTGTTTGCGACAGCCGCGCCAAAGTGTCCGCAAGGCTGGCCTGACCTGTCGCGAGTTTGCCGCGCATTTCGGCCAGCATCGCATCCAGCGCCTCGCGCCGTGCCGCCGCAAGCCGGGCGGCTTCTGCTTGTGCGTCCACCTCATCACGCGCTTTCGCAAGCGCGAGGTTCAGCGCCTCCTGCTCTGATATCAGCCGCGCGGCGGCAGCCTTCAGATCCTCCACCGAGGCGGTCAGTGATCCCACCTGCCCCTGTGCCGCGTCCCGTTCCGCCAAAAGCGTGGCAACCTGCGCTTCAAAACTGGCGATCCGGCTGCTGGCAGCGTCCAGCGCGTCGCTGCGGGTCTGAAGCTGCGAGGTCAGCGAGGCCACAAGTGCAGATTGTCGCGTCCCGTCCGCCTGCGCCGCCGTCAGATCCGCGCCAAGCCGACCCACCTCTGCCGCCAGCCCGTCGGCGCGTTTGCGCTCCATCCCCAAAGCATCGGCGAGCCCGGCGATTTGCTGGGTCAGCGTATCAAGCTCATTGCCCTGGGTGTCGATGGTTTCGCGCAGCACCGATTGCACGATCATGAAAATCGACAGCACGAACATCAGGACCAGCAGCAGTGCCGTCATCGCATCGACAAAACCGGGCCAGATTGACCCGCTCATCCTTTGCCCGCCGCGCCGTGAAAGGGCCATGGCTTAGCCCCGCCCTGCCGGGCTGCGCGAAAGCTGACGGATGGCGGCGGTCAACCCGGCAAGATCGGCGCGCAGATCGGAGGTGCTTTCCTGACGGCCTGCCGATATCTCCTCCAATATCCGCAAAAGCTGCACGTCGATCGAACGCAGGCGCATCCGGCTTTCGGCATCCGGGCCTTCGTCGGGTGTGGGTGGTTTGTTCAGGATCCGGGCAACCGCGTCCTGCCCATCTGCGATCCGGGTCAGCAGCGCGCTTTGCGCAGCAGCGGTTTGCGCGTGTTGTTCCTGCACATGGCTGCCCGCCTGTATCTTGGCGGAAAGGTCGCGCACCACTTCGGCCAAGGTGCCAAGCCGGTCATCTGCTAGGCTGCGCGAGACATCGGCTTGAACAAAAAGCCCTTGCAACCCGTCCAACTGCTTGGCGACCTGGTCCATCACCGCGCCAAGTATAGCGATATCACTACCGTCGCCGTCGCCCCCCGCATCCCCTGTTGAAAAGCCCAAGCGGGTGATCGAGGACAGCCATTCCTCCAACTCGCGGTAAAAGCGGTTCTGCCCGTGGCTGGCGAACAGTTCCAGCAAGCCCACGACCAGCGAACCGGCAAGCCCGAGCAAGGAGGATGAAAACGCCGTACCCATGCCGCCCAATTGCGCCTCAAGCCCGCCCATCAGCTTGTCGAACACCTGCATCCCGGTTTCGCCTTCTTTCGGCGCGAGGTTGCGGATGGTTTCGACCACGGCGGGAACCGTTGTGGCAAGCCCGTAGAATGTGCCAAGAAGGCCAAGAAATATCAGTAGGTTGACAAGGTAACGCGTGATATCGCGCGCCTCGTCAATCCGCTGCGCCACACTGTCGAGGATCGAGCGGGAGGAGGAGGAGGAAAGCTGCATCTGCGCGCCGCGACTGCGCAACAGCGCGGCCAAAGGTGCCAAAAGTCGCGGCGCTTGTACCCCGTTTGCCACCTTGCCGGGCTCATTGAAGCCGATGATCCAGCGCACCGATTGGCCAAGCTGCATCACCTGCCAGAAGCAGGCCAGAATCCCGAATACAAACACCATGGCGATAAAGCCGTTCAGCCAGATGTTGGCCAGAAACACCCCCGAAAGCTGCCCCCAGGCCACGGTAGCGCCAAGAATGAACAGGACCACAACCGCCAGCATCAGGACGATCTGACGGATGGGATAGGTAAACGACAGCTCTGCCTCGGTGGTGGTCTTGTCCATGCGGCGCAAATGACCCTTCTGCTTTGTTCTGCGTTAACTTAGGACGGCAAAGCCTGCCTGCCAACCATGATTTCGCCTTTGCGAACCGCTATGCCGCGCCCAAAGCCCGAACCTGTGTCACCAACCATTCCAGATCGGCATCGGCGATACCCAAGGATGCCAAATGGTCGGATGTGTTGAACAGATATTCACAATTGCGGCCGCGTCCCCCGACCGCTTGCGCGATGATGCGCGCCTGTTCGGCCAGCGGCAGACCGCCACAATATTGCACATGGGCGGGGTCGATCACATAGCAAAGCGCTGTCACCGCCTCACCGCTGTCGAGGACCATGGGCAACCAATCCTCCAGATAGGCCGAGGAAATCAGCTCTCGCTGTCGCAGGGTGGCCAGCGTCTCATCTTCCGCACCGTCCTGAACCCGAAAGCCAACGCCAGCACACCGCGCGCCCTCGGCCCGATCAAGCGCGAGCACGAGGCCCGGTTCGGCTTCGGTTCCGCGATGATGGATCGACCTCATGCAGAAGCTGCGTTGCCAGCCCTGCAACCGCGCGACGCGCTGTTCCGCCACCGGGAAACCGGGGTTCCAGATCAAGGAGCCATAGCCGAACACCCACAGGGGTTTTTCCACCTGTGGTTTTTTTGCGGACGGTTTCGTCATGGTCTGGCCCTCCTCCCTCGGGCCTTGTAGACAGCAATTGAGAGAAAATGGAAAGAGGGCTGCACCATGCGCTGGCTGATCCGGATTGTGCTTGTTCTGGCGGTGCTCTGGGGTGGCTATTGGTACATCGGGCAGCGCGCGTTTGAAGCCGGGGCGGCGAACTGGTTTGCGCAGATGCAGGCCAGCGGCAAACAGGCCGAGAATGCCGGGCTGGAAGTGCATGGCTTTCCCAACCGCTTCGATCTGACGATCACCGCGCCAAAGATATTCGACCCCGATCAAGGCATGGGTTGGCAAGCGGATTTCCTGCAAATCCTGACGCTCAGCTACACGCCATGGCATGTGATCGCCGCGTTTCCGCCGGAACAGCGCATCACCCTGCCGCATGAGACGATCACTTTGAACACCGCGAAAATGCAGGCGAGCGTGGTGGTGTCGCCCGAACCCGACCTGCCGCTTGACCGCATCACACTGGTTGCCGATGCGCTGACGGCGGCAGGTGACATCGGCTGGCGCGTCGCGGCGGGCAGCTTGCGCTTTGCCACGAAAATCGACCCTACGCGCGAAAACAGCCATGAGGTCGGGCTGGAGGTGTCAGATATCACCCCTGACGCAAGCCTGACCGCGTTGGTAAACGGCGCTTTGCCAGCGCAGATCAAGATGGTTCGGCTTGATGCCTATGCCGGGTTCTCTGCGCCGATTGACCGCTTTGTCCTGACGACAAACCCGCAACTCGACAGTCTGGAAATCAAGGATCTGCGGGTGTTATGGGGTGATGTGACCGTCTCCGCCTCGGGCAGCTTGCAAGTAGATGCGGCAGGTTTCGCAACTGGCGGCGTGACCTTGCAGCTTGAAAACTGGCGGTTGGCGCTGGATATTGCACAAGCGATGGGCATGATCGCACCAGAGGCCCGCAACATCTGGGACAGTGCTGCCTCATTGCTGGCGCTGCAATCGGGGGGCAAGGATGCCATTCAACTGCCGCTGAGTTTCGTTGATGGCGAAACCCGGATCGGGCCGGTGCAGGTTGGGCCCGCCCCCCGGATGCGCTGAGCGCGGCGGACTATCGGCAATAGGACCCGCCACGATATTTCGCGGTATCGAAATGCAGATGGTTTTCGTGATAGCCATCGGAACCGGGGCCAAGCGTGGTGCCGAAAATACCGCATGCCCCTTTGTGCGCCGCCCGGATCGGCTTGCCCTTTTTGCCACGGTAATCTTTCAACACCGTCAGTTCCCGCCCCGAAGCCAGCATGAAACCGGAGATATCAATCGCCTTACCGCGCCCGTGCTCGCTGATCCGCGCGCCCTTCTTGTTGTTACGGCCACGGCAGGCGTAATGCGCGGCAACACGCAGGCCGCGCACGGGATCACCCTTGAAAGCCGGCTGCAACTTGGTCGTGACCCAAAGTCGCAACGCCCGCGCGGCACTGCAATCGAGCGTCGCCGGCGTGCTGAGGCGAACGCCATCCACTTCCGTAATCCGCACCGGGTTTTCGATGCCGCAGCCTTTCAGCTTCCCCTGGATCGTCGGAATCGCGGTGCCAAGAATGGCCGGGTCATTGCAGACCGATCCGGCAACCGGGGCGCTCGGCGCTGTTTTCGGCTTCTTCTTGGGTCCGAACATGCGCTCAAGAATTCCTTTTTTCGGCGATGCCGGTGCCGAAGCCACCTGATCGGGTGCCGCCTCCGGTGTCGGTGTCGTCATCTGTTCATCCGAAGGCCGCTGTTTTGGCCGGATGGAGCGGGCAGGCCCGAGCCCCGCTTCGACGCTTGCAGGTGCGACCGAAACCGGAGCAACCTGCCCCACATCCGGCCGCGGCTTTGGCCGGGTGGATGTGATATCGGCATGCGCATAACCCGATACGGCAAGACCCAACACAGCGCCAAGGCAAATCGCCCGCATCAAGGTTTTTTCGGTATGTCGACGGGAGCGGCAGGGGTGGCGCCCCGACCAAAATCGGCCGCGGCCGTATCCTGCCCCGCCTGAATGATGCTGCGGCGAATCGCGCGGGTCCGGGTAAAATATTCGTGCAGATGCGCGCCGTCGCCTTTGCGGATGGCGCGTTGCAGGGCAAATAGTTCCTCGGTGAAGCGGCCAAGGATTTCCAGCGTCGCGTCCTTGTTGTTCAGGAACACATCGCGCCACATCGTCGGGTCAGAAGCGGCAATCCGCGTGAAGTCCCGAAAGCCCGCAGCCGAGTATTTGATCACTTCGCTATCCGTCACGCGGCGCAGGTCATCGGCAACTCCGACCATCGTGTAAGCGATCAGGTGTGGCGTGTGGCTGGTGACGGCCAGCACCAGATCGTGATGCGCCGCGTCCATTTCATCAACATATGCCCCCATCGCCTCGTAAAACCCGCGCAATCGGGCAACAGCGGCGGGGTTGGTCCCCGGCAGCGGCGTCAGCAGCCACCAGCGGTTTTCAAACAGTGTCGCAAAGCCAGAGCGCGGGCCGGAATGTTCGGTTCCTGCAAGCGGATGGCTGGGGATGAAATGTGCGCGTGGCGGAATATGGGGTGCTACCGCCTCGATCACCGCCTGCTTGACCGAGCCGACATCGGTGATTGTCGCCCCCGGTTTCAGGAATGGGCCAATCTCCTTGGCAACAGTTTCCATCGCGCCGACGGGAACTGCCAGAACCACAAGGTCCGCGCCCGCAACTGCCTCTGCCGCCGAGTCAAAAACCGCGTCGCAAAAGCCCAGTTCCATCGCGACAGCGCGAGTCTCCGCAGATCTGGCATAGCCGGTGATGGTCGTGGCCAAACCGCGTTGACGCATGGCATGGGCCATCGACGAAGCTATAAGCCCCAAGCCGATCAAGGCTACCTTCTCAAAGATCACTGCCATCAACGCTTGCCTTTGAACTGTGCAACCGCATGGGCAACGCGACGGCAGGCGCTTTCATCGCCAATGGTGATGCGCAGACAATGTGGCAGTTTGTAGCTGGAAACCCGCCGCACGATCAGCCCTTGGTCGCGCAGATAGGCGTCACAGGCTTCGGCTTCCGCCACATCGGCGAAACGCGCCAGAACGAAATTCGCCAACGAGGTATCGGACGGTACCCCGAGTTCGGCCAGCGCCGCTGCCAGCCAGACCCGCAAGCGCGCGTTCTCCGTGCGGCATCGGGTGACATATTCCTGATCACGCACCGCCGCTTCGGCGGTTTCCAACTGCGCGTTGGACAGGTTGAACGGCCCCCGGATCCGGTTCAGCACGTCAATAATGGCGGCAGGACCATAGCCCCAGCCGATCCGCAAACCACCCAACCCGTAAACCTTGGAGAAGGTGCGCGTCATTACCACATTTTCGCGCGCCTCGATCAAAGTCAGGCCGCCATCGTAGCCGTCAACATATTCGGCATAGGCACCGTCCAGCACCAGAATGGCTTGCGGCGGCAAGCCATCGGCCAGTTGCGCAATCTCTGCCGCCGAAATCATCGTGCCGGTGGGGTTGTTGGGGTTGGCGATGAAAACCAGCTTCGTGCGCTCGGTGCAGGCCGCCAGCAAGGCACCGACATCGGTTGTGCGCTCCCGCTCCGCCACTTCCACCGGGGTCGCACCTGCGGCCATGGCGGAAATGCGGTACATCAAAAAGCCATGCTCGGTGAACAGCACCTCATCGCCCGGCCCGGCATAGGCCTGACACAGGAAATGGATGATCTCATCACTGCCGACACCGCAAATCACCCGCGCAGCATCAAGGCCATGCACATCGGCAATCGCCTCGCGCAGTACTGCATGGTCGGTGGAGGGGTAGCGGTGCAACTGATGGACACAGCGCGAAAACACCTCTTTCGCGCGGTCCGAGGCACCAAACGGGTTTTCATTGGACGAAAGCTTGATCGCGTTGGATTTCCCCGCAACAGTGGCGGCGCCGCCCTCATACAAAGCGATATCCAGAATGCCCGGCTGTGGCCGGATTTCAGAAGTCATGACAGCGTCCCCCAAGATGCTGCGTCTTGTTAGCGGCTTCCCTTGGCCCTGACCAGAGGTCACAAACGCAAAACGCCGCCCAAAATCGGGCGGCGTTTCCGATAACCCACAGATGCGGGCAGATTTCAGGCCAGGATCAGTTCTTGGCGTAATATTCGACGACGAGGTTCGGCTCCATCACCACCGGATAGGGCACATCGCCCAGCGTCGGGGTGCGCAGGAAGGTCGCGGTCATTTTCGAATGGTCAACCTCAACATAGTCCGGCACGTCACGTTCTGCCAGGCTGACCGCCTCGAGCACGATCGCCAGTTGCTTGGACCGGTCGCGGACCGCGATGACATCACCTTCCTTGCAACGGTAGGACGCGATGTTCACGCGCTGACCGTTGACGGTGACATGGCCGTGGTTCACGAACTGACGCGCCGCAAACACGGTCGGCACGAATTTCGCGCGGTAGACGATGGCATCGAGACGACGCTCCAGCAGGCCGATCAGGTTTTCACCGGTATCGCCCTTCACGCGCTCGGCCTCACCATAAATCTTGCGGAACTGCTTTTCCGTCAGGTCGCCATAGTAACCCTTCAGCTTTTGCTTCGCGCGCAACTGGGTGCCGAAATCCGACAGCTTGTTCTTGCGGCGCTGGCCGTGCTGGCCGGGGCCGTATTCGCGCTTGTTCACCGGGGATTTCGGACGGCCCCAGATGTTTTCGCCCATGCGGCGGTCAATTTTATGCTTGGCAGAGGTGCGTTTCGTCATCTCTGATCTCCTTCTTTATGTGCGTCCGCAACCTGTTCGAAAACCGGTTCCCGGTTTTCGGGTCGCAGACAGTGAAGGGCGTTGTCCTTCCCCTTGGCCCGTTAAGGCCGCGGGTGACAGGTTTCCCCTTGCGAGGTCCACCAACACCAATGAAAAGCCCCCG
>NZ_JAKDLJ010000377.1 GCF_030452865.1 Pseudorhodobacter sp. | reverse complement strand
GACAGATAGGCCAGAGCCAGAAATCCAGCCAGATAAAGTGGTGGCAATTCCAACCAGCGCATCAGAGACTCCATCATTTCAAACTTGAAATTAATCCGCAGCCGCGTTTATATGGCGCAACAGCTGAGAGGATGCCCGATGCCCACCGATTTTGCCAGCCTGCGCGCGCAATTCGACCTTCCCAAAGGCGTGATCTATCTTGACGGAAACTCCCTTGGGCCACTGCCAAGTGCCGCCGCCGCCCGCGTCGCAAAAACCATCACCGAAGAATGGGGCAAGCTGCTGATCACCGGCTGGAACAAGGCGGGGTGGATGGCGCAACCCTCTGCCGTGGGGGATCGTATTGCCAAGCTGATCGGTGCCGAAGCAGGGTCTGTGGTGATGGGCGACACGCTGTCGATCAAAGTCTATCAAGCACTTGCAACCGCGCTGGAAATGAATCCCAAGCGCCGGGTGATCCTGTCCGATACCGGCAACTTCCCGTCGGATCTTTATATGGCTGATGGGCTGTGCCGCACGCTCGGGCCGGATTACATCCTGAAAACCGTGGCACCGGAGGAAGTGCTGGACGCCATTGATGATACTGTCGCCGTCACCCTGATCACTGAGGTCGACTACCGGACCGGGCGCAAACATGACATGAAGGCGATCACCAAACGCGCCCATGAAAAAGGCGCGCTGACGGTTTGGGACCTGGCCCATAGCGCGGGTGCGTTGCCAGTGCATCTGGCCGCCTGCAACGCCGATTTTGCGATCGGCTGCACCTACAAATATTTGAACTCCGGCCCCGGCGGCCCGGCTTTCATCTATGTTGCCCCCCGCCATCAGGAAAAGGCGCGCCCTGCCCTTTCCGGCTGGCTCGGCCATCAGCAACCCTTCGCCTTTGATCTAGATTATACTCCTGGCAATGGCATCGAACGCATGCGGGTCGGCACCCCCCCGGTGCTGCAACTCGCGGCATTGGAGGCTGCGCTCGATATCTGGGAACAAGCCGACATGGCCGATGTCCGCGCCAAATCCATCGCCCTGATCGACCGCTTCATCGCCGGGGTGGAGGGTAGCTTCCCCGACCTCACCCTCGCATCACCGCGTGATGGCACGCTGCGAGGTTCGCAGGCCTCCTTCCGCCATCCCGAGGGTTACGACATCATGCAGGCCCTGATCGCCAACGGCGTGATCGGCGACTTCCGCGCGCCCGATATCCTGCGCTTCGGCTTCACCCCCCTCTACATCAATGAAAATGATGTGGATATGGCAGTGGCGATTCTGGCCGACATCATGACGCAAAGCCTATGGGACCGCCCGGAATACAAAACCCGGTCCCGCGTGACCTGACCGATTGACCCGCGAAATGCGCGCCGCGATTTCATCTTGGCAAAAATACCTCCGCCGGAGGCTCCCGAGGCAGCCACTGGCGCGGGCGACGGGTCATTCGACCCGAACCGTGCCACTGTGCGCGCCCGCCGGTTGGGCAGCCTATTGGCGGCGGGTTGCCGCGATGTCCGTCCTCGCGGTCAATTGAAGCGGCCGATCCCCGATCCGCATGCCTTCAACCCGACCCACTGAGGAACCAACAAATGACCGAATCCCAATGCCCGATGCATACCGCAATCGACCCCGCACAGGACGGCGCGGAGATGTCGTTCGATGGCCGCATGTCTTATGGCGATTATCTGCATATCGACCAGATCCTGACGGCGCAGACCCTGAAATCCGCCGCTCATGATGAAATGTTGTTCATCATCCAGCATCAGACCTCCGAACTCTGGATGCGCCTGGCTATTCACGAACTGGATGCCGCACGCCGAAAGATTGCCGCCGATTGCCCGCGTGAGGCGTTCAAGATGCTCGCCCGTATCTCGCGCATCATGGAACAGTTGAACAACGCTTGGGACGTGCTGCGCACGATGACGCCGTGGGAATACACCCGGTTTCGCGACGATCTCGGGCAATCCTCCGGTTTTCAAAGCCACCAGTACCGGCTGATCGAATTTGCTGTCGGCAACCGCAACGCAGCCATGCTGCGCCCGCATGCGCATCGCGCGGATTACACAGCACTTTTGCAGACCGAACTCGCCCGGCCCAGCCTTTATGATGAGGCGCTGCGCCATTTATATCGTGCCGGCCTGCCTGTTCCCGAAAATGTGATCAACCGTGATCTCTCGCAGCCGTGGGTCGCGAACGAAGGTGTGCAGGCCGTATGGGAAACCGTCTACCGCGATCCCGAAACCTATTGGGAAGCCTATGAAATGGCCGAGAAGCTGGTTGATTTCGAAGACTATTTCCGTCGTTGGCGCTTCAACCACGTCACCACGGTCGAACGCATCATCGGCTTCAAGCGCGGCACCGGCGGCACCTCTGGCGTGCAATACCTGCGCCGGATGCTCGATGTCGTCTTGTTTCCGGAACTTTGGCAGTTGCGCACCACGCTTTAACCCCCGAAAAGCAGCGGGATCGGCGGAAAACCGACCTTTTCGGGCGGTAATCCGCTTTGACCCGTCGCCGCCTTTGTTCTATCGGTGGAAACAATAGAAGAATCCGCTTTGGCGGAAACCAAAGGGTTTATATTTATGCGCAGTTACGGCCCCATTCTCCGCCTCTCTGGCTTGCCGGTTGCAATGTCCTTGCTGCTGGCAGGTTGCGTCGCCCCGATGGCGACCACCCCGGCAGACCCCGTCGCAACCCAACGCAGCGCAGAAGTGGAGCCTGCTTCGACCGCTTATGTCGCGAAGATGGACGGCAATATCGCAATCCCGGCGATCCCGTTGGAAAAATTTCCCGAAGCCTTGCGGCGCCAAGAAGTAAGCTATGCCAGCACGATGCCGCCCGGTTCCATCGTGATCAATCCGGGCCAGAAGTTCCTTTACCTCATCACCGGCAAGAACGAAGCTATCCGCTATGGCATTTCGGTGGGCAAATCCGGTTTTGAATGGGCGGGGGAGGCTGTCGTCTCCGAAACGAAGAACTGGCCGACCTGGACCCCGCCGAAGGAAATGATTGCCCGCAAGCCCGAACTGGAAAAGTGGAAAGATGGCCAACCGGGCGGCCCGACCAACCCGCTGGGTGCGCGCGCGATCTATCTTTTGTCGGGCGGGCGTGACTATGGTTACCGCATCCACGGTACGCCGGATTGGTGGTCGATTGGCAAGAATGCTTCCTCTGGCTGTATCCGGATGATCCAGCAGGACGTGATCGACCTCAACCAACGCATCCGTCCGGGGGCGGAAGTTCTGGTGCTGAACGCCGATGGCTCCACGCCCAAAGGCTTGAAGATTCCGACACCCCCGAAGCCGAAAGTTACCGTCGCCAAAGCAAAGCCCAAGCCCGCAGCGCCCGCGATGCCGGAAATCAAGACCGTGACCTATGAAGGGCCAAAGCTGGAAGCT
>NZ_JAKDLJ010000376.1 GCF_030452865.1 Pseudorhodobacter sp. | reverse complement strand
TCGAGTGCGAAATTCACCGGTTGAGCGTGCAAAACCTCACGCCCTTCGCCAATATCCGGCACATCGCAGGAGGCGAGAACGCGGGCCACGTCCTGCTCACTCACTACGGAATCCTGCAATTCCCAGTCCCCGGCAAGGCCGTAGCTGCGCGGTTCGGCGCCCGAAAAGCAGGCAATCACATGATCGACCCGCACATTCGCCATTTTCTGCGCCGATTGCACCACCGTCCGAATGGCACGCTCGGTTTCATTCATCACCGAAATCTCGCCAAAGCGGACCCCGCGCGACCGCGTTGTCGCAGCGCCAATCACCCGGAACGACGACTGCCCGGCCATGGAGCCAACGCCTTCCATCTCCCGCAAGCCATCGCTGCTGTCCAAGCGCAGGATCAGGCAGCCGACCTTGCTGGAACCGACATCGAGAATGGCGATAAACCCACGCTGCATGGCGGTACGGCGAATGTTCCGCATCGCGCGCTGGGTTTGATAGAGATCCGTCATAGGTCGCTCTCCGCAGGGATAATGCCGCGAGCGCGGCGCATTTCAGCCAAAGCATAGGGGGCCAGTCGCAAGGACGGGCGGTTTTGCAAACGCAGATCAACGGCGGCAACATCGCGCGCCAGCACATCCTGCGCCTGATCGAGGGCGATGAGCCGTTCCAGCGCCAGAACCGGCTGATCCACCGGCAAAAGGATACGTTGATCGCGGTCGAGCACGATGTCCCAGCGCCGCTCTCCCAGCCGTTCCAACCCGCGCAGGCGCGGCAACAGCGGACCAGCGGCAAGCAGAATCTGTTCAGCCTCGGCAATCGCCCTGTCGGCGCCTTCACCCGCAAGCAGCGGCAAATCTGCCCGGTCGCTGCGTTCGGTGATTTCCGCGATCTTGACCCCGGTTCCGTCGATCAGCCAAAGCCCGTCATGGTCACGCCAGACATAGGCCGGTTCCCGCTCCCTGACAGCGACCTGCAAAATCCCACCCGATTGCACCCGGATATCAACATCCGCCACCGCGCGCAGCGTTGTCACGCGCGCCCGCGCCGCCTCCAGATCAATATCGAGCGAGCTTTGCGGCAGAGGCAACGCCAGATTGCTGCGCACCGCTTCCGAAAGTTCCGGCGAAGCGCCGTCAATGGCAAGGATGTTGACCATGAATTCGGGGCGGTTCTTCACCTTCTCACGCAGATCGGTGTAAATGCTGCTGATCGAAGCGCGACGACCCGCATCCGCCAGGTAAATTCCCAAACCCAGCGTCAGCACAAAGGCTGGCAGACCCACGCGCAAGGCCGTCCGCACGAAAGGCGTCAGCCACAAACGCTGCATGCGGTAGGCGGCGCGGCTTGGGGCGGGGTCGCGGCGCGGTGCGCTTCGGCTGGACCTTGGCGGGATTTGGGGATTGCGGTTTACCGGTTGCATGATGCGTCCTCCACGATCCAGCGACAAAGTTCGGGAAAGCTGATGCCCACCGATGCCGCCTGTTCAGGCGCAAGCGAGGTGGGGGTCATGCCCGGTTGGGTGTTGGTTTCCAGAATGATCAAGCCATCCAGGCCGCGCGCTTCGTTCCACCGAAAATCGGTCCGAGACAGACCGCGGCAACCAAGCGCGCGATGGGCCCGCGCTG
The DNA here is from genome assembly GCF_030452865.1 of Pseudorhodobacter sp. Taxonomy (GTDB): domain Bacteria; phylum Pseudomonadota; class Alphaproteobacteria; order Rhodobacterales; family Rhodobacteraceae; genus Pseudorhodobacter. The sequence goes on along the minus strand of NZ_JAKDLJ010000376.1, from coordinate 1,777 downwards.
CATATTCCTTGCAAGCCTTTGTGATCTCATCCGGAATATTCGCAGGCACCTCATGGCGAGAGCCGCCAACCGAATATTTCGCGTGGTAATCATACCAACCATCAACGATGATATCGGTCACATTCAAAGCGCGGCCATCCAGCACTGCGACGGTAAATTCCCGCCCCGGCACATAGGTTTCCACCATCACGACATCGGGCATATCTTCGGAAAGCTGCGGCGGGCTGTTTGCCGCCTCATGCACGATGTAAACCCCGACCGATGACCCTTCGTTATGGGGTTTCACCACATAGGGCGGCGGCATCACATGGCGCGCGCGCACCTCTGCCTTGCTGGCCAGAATGCTGGTCGCGACCGGCAAGCCATTGGCACGGAACACTTCTTTCGATTTTCCCTTATCCATCGCGAGGGCGGAGGACAACACCCCGGAATGGGTATAGGGAATTCGCATCCATTCCAGCAAACCCTGGACGCAACCATCCTCACCCCAGCGGCCATGCAGGGCATTGAACACCACATCTGGTTTATGTTCGGTTAAACGTGCGCAAAGGTCTGGCCCGGCATCCACCGTAACCACCTGATATCCCGCCTCCTTCAGGGCCGATGCGCATTCACGCCCGGATGACAAGGACACCTCCCGCTCTGCGGAAGGCCCACCCATCAAAACGACCACTTTGGAGGCTGTCCCGCTCGACGTGCCAACCATATTTACTGCCTCAAGGTCTTTTTCGACCCGTATTATTATTCAGCCGCTGGTTCGCCAACGCGCCTTATTTCCCACTCTAGCGTTATTCCTTGGGTTTCGAAAACCCTTTTTCGCACTTCCTCGCCCAATTCTTCCAAATCTGCGGCGGTTGCGCCACCGGTATTGATCAGAAAGTTCGGATGCATCCCGCTCATCTGCGCGCCGCGCCGCGTTGCACCGCGCATTCCGGCATCGTCGATCACCTTCCAGGCCTTCAGATCGTGCACATCATCGGCTTGGCCAGTGGAGGAAAACCCCGCCGGATTACGGAAAGTGGAGCCGGCAGAACGCGCTTTCGTCGGTTGGCTCGCATCGCGCTTCGCAAGTTGGTCTGTCATTTTATTGTGCAAATCCTGAGGCTTGCATGGGTCAGCGCGGAACGTAGCCGACGTGATCACCCAACCCTCCGGCAAGTCGGAATGACGATAGGCGAAGTGTAGGTCGGCGGCCGTCAAGGTTTTCACCTCCCCCGCCCGTGTGACGACTGTAACATCAAGCAAATGATCGGCGGCGTAACTGCCATAGCACCCCGCGTTCATCCGCACCGCGCCGCCAATGCTGCCCGGAATGGTGCGCAAAAACGTCAAATCGCGCCCCGCATCGGCGGCTTTGCGCGCAACATGGGCATCGAGCGCTGCCGCCCCCGCCCTAATGGTATCGCCCGCAACCTCAATCGCATTAAACCCGCGCCCAAGCCGGATCACCACCGCCCGCAACCCGCCATCGCGCACGATGAGGTTGGAGCCGACCCCGATGGGAAACACCGGAATACCCGCCGGAAGTGCCGCCAGAAACCCCGCCAGATCCTGCGCATCGGCAGGCTGAAACAGCCAATCCGCCGGGCCACCGACGTGCAACCACGTCAAATCCGCCAGCGCGCGATTTGCGGTCAAGGTGCCGCGCACCGGGGGAAGTGAATAGGGCATATCTTGCGTCATGCCCGCTTGGTAACGCCAAGGCTAGATTTCGGCAAGGGTTTGGATGCGGGGCGGGCAGAAATGCGCTTGGAAAGGGTTAACGAGAGGTGAAGAC
>NZ_JAKDLJ010000045.1 GCF_030452865.1 Pseudorhodobacter sp. | reverse complement strand
TGCAAAGCAACGCAAAAGTCGACCTTTTGTTTACCGATGTGGTGATGCCCGGTGAAACCACCAGCCGGGAGCTCGCCGAAAAAGCACTGGATTTGCGTCCGGGATTGTCGGTGCTGTTCACCTCTGGTTTCGTGCAGGATTCCATTGTCCATGGCGGGCGCTTGGATGCCGAAGTGCAGTTGCTGGTGAAGCCCTATACCCAAGCCACGCTGGCGCAGAAAATCCGTGATCTGCTCGGCACCGCCGGGGCGGAAAAGGTTTCCTTTCCGCCCGATGTCGTACCATCCGCGGCGCATTCGAAAATAGCTCTTGATTACCCCGAAAAAGCCGCGCCGGTGCTGATCTGTGAGGATGACGTACTGATCCGGATGAACATCGCGGAAGTGCTGCGCGAGCATGGCTATCAGGTGTTGGAAGCCGGAACCGCGAAAAAAGCGTTGGACATGATGGCGGCGGAGCCGGTGTCACTGCTGATCACCGATATAGGGTTGCCTGACCAGACCGGCGAAGAACTGGCGCGGTTGGCGCGTGAAATTACCCCAAAATTGCCGGTGATCTTTGCGACAGGCGGCGTCGACGTGCCCTCCGCCGCCACTCTGGGGAACTGCAAGATCTTGGGGAAACCCTTTTCCGACAATGCGTTGCTGATCGAGGTCGCTGCGTTGTTTGATCGCGGCGCGGCACTTGAGGATACCGCGACCCTGTGATTTCGTCTGCTAGGCTGTCTGCGGCACCGCTGTTGATCTTGCGTCCGGTTCAACCTTTTCGTGGAACTTTTGCCACTCTCGCAGGTTCTGATCCTGTGGCCACTGGATAGGGGAAGTCCGATGTTGGCAAAATCATTACCTCCGCAGGGGGCGGCAAATGCCCTCTTGGACACAGTACTCGACCGGGTGATACTGTCCCAGTCCCTCGCGCAGAACCACAACGGGTCGGTAAGCGCGGGGCTCAAAGGTTCTGCGGCTCCCGAAGCTCCGTTGGCTGATCAAGTTAAAATGATTTCGCGAAATCCCGATTGTCCGGTTGCACAGCCGGACCTATCGTTCATGGCGCGCAATGCGTCTGGCTGAGCGGTGATGGTTTCGGGCGAAGGATTTGCAGCTTGCAAGCTATTCCCGATGCTCTCCTTACGCCCCTGCGTGCGTCCAACCATGGAAGCGACAGGATGATGATCCGCGAAGAGACACGACAAGATTGAACAGGTATCCCGATGGCGTGGCTTGATTTTCTGGACCGAAGACCGTTTCGAACCCTCGCCGATGCGTCGCCTGTAGAAAAGGCATATCATTCAGTCGACCAGTTGGTTGAGTGTGGTCGCGCACTTGCTTCATCGGCTGCCGGCGGCATGCCGGACCTCAAAAGCGCGTCGTTTCGGGAACATCTCGAAGCGGACCGATTGCTGATATCGGACGCTTATCGCGCCAATCTTGCTGCCAATGCTTCCGGTGATCTGATCCCGCCTGCGGCTGAGTGGTTGCTCGACAATTATCTGCTGATCGCGGAAAGCGTCGCGCAGGTGCGCCGGGACTTGCCGCCGCGTTTCTACGGGCAATTGCCTGTTGTCGAATTGGCGAATGGCACCCGCATTCCGCGCGTCATGCAGATAGCTTGGCATTTCGCGCAACACTCCCTGTTCGAACTGTCACGGCAACGATTGTCGGCGATCATCGACGGATATCAGGAATGCAGCCCGCTGAAGATCGGTGAGTTGTGGGCCACGCCAGCGGTTCTGCGGTTCGTTCTGGTGGATGAGCTTGCGCGCATCGTCGAAAGCATTGAGCAGGCGCGCGTGATGCGCGGACATGCGAATGATCTGGCCGATGTTCTGGCCCGCAACGAATTGGCCCGCAATGATTCGGCACGAAGCGAAGGATCTGGTGATGCGGCGCTCGACCTTGCGCAATATGTTGACTACACGGCTGACGATGCTTTTGCCGGACAACTGCTTTACCGGCTGGGCGGCAGCAGCGCGGTCATGCGCGAAACCCTCGACTGGCTGGAATCCAACCTGGAGGCGCGCGGCAGCAATTCGGATGAGGCTCTGATTGCCGAACAGAACCGCCAGACCGCTGCCAATGTGCGCATAGGAAATGTCGTTCGCAGCCTGCGGACGCTGAATGATATCGACTGGGCGGATTGGCTGGTCGCGGTCAGCGTGGTTGACGCTGAACTTCGGCAAGGCTCGGATTTCGCGGCCCTCGATTCCCGCTCGCAAACCCAGTACCGCCGCGCGGTGGAGGAGCTTTCGCGCTGGTCGGGCCGCGATGAGGTCGATGTCGCAAAAGCAGCGTTGGATCTGGTCGCGGCGGGGCAAAGCGGGACGGTGATCGCGGATGTGGGTTCGTTCTTCATCGGCCCGGATCGGCCGCAGCTTGAGCGGGCGCTGTCGGCAAAGGTGCCGCTGCGAGCGGCGCTCGGGCGTTGGGTCAAATCCCTCGGATGGCTGGCGATTGCGGGTCCTGTAACGGCGATCACGCTCGCGCTCGTCGCATTGGCCTTTGCGGCGCTTGAAAGAGGCCCATCGGGGAGCACCGTGACGTTGACGCTGACACTGCTGGCATTGCTGCCTGCAAGTGAAGCGGCAATCGGTCTGTTCAATACACTGGTCACAATGTCTACGGGGCCAACGCGGCTGGTGGGATACAAATATGAGGATGGGATACCCACGAAGGCCCGCACCATGGTCGCTGTGCCCTGCCTGATCGGATCGCGGGATATGATCGACGATCTGGTCCGCACTTTGGAGGTTCACCACCTATCAAACCCGAAAGGCGAAATTACTTTTGCCTTGCTCAGCGACTGGCCGGACAGCGCGCATGAACGCAGCGAAGAGGACGACGCCTTGCTGGCCCATGCGCGGCAAAGGATTTCCGACCTGAACCACAAATATGCACAGCTTGGCCGCCGCCGGTTTTTCCTGCTGCATCGCGCCCGCCTTTACAATCCCGGCCAGGGCGTGTGGATGGGATGGGAGCGCAAGCGTGGCAAGTTGATGGAACTCGACGCGCTGTTGCGCGGGGATACCGAGACCACCTATCTGCCGAATGATGACCCGCTGCCCGATGACGTGAAATACATCATGACACTTGATGCCGATACACGGATGACGCGGGACGCAGTGACGCGGTTGGTCGGCAAGATGGAGCATCCGCTGAACCACCCGCAGATTGACGCAGAAACCGGCACCGTCCGGCGCGGCTATGGCGTGATGCAACCCCGCGTAACGCCCTCGTTGACCACGGGAAAGCAGGCTTCGGTGTTTCAGCGCGTGTTCTCGCTGGATCGGGGGTTCGACCCCTATGCCTTTGCGGTTTCGGATGTCTATCAGGATCTGACCGGCGAGGGTTCGTTCACCGGCAAGGGGCTTTATCACATCGACACTTTTCGCGCGATGGCGGCAGAGGGGATCGCCGAGAATGCGGTGTTAAGTCATGATCTGCTGGAGGGCGGATTGGTGCGCTGCGCTTTGGTCACCGATGTCGAACTGGTGGAAGATTTCCCGATCCGCTATGAGGCGGAGGTTGCACGCCAGCACCGCTGGACGCGCGGCGATTGGCAGTTGCTGCCATTCCTGTCAGGTGCGCGTTTGCCGATGTCTGCCTTGCAACGCTGGAAGATCATCGACAACCTGCGCCGCAGCCTTGTTCCGGTCGCTTGGGTCGGCGCCTCCGTCCTTGGCTGGATCGTGCTGGGCACCCGCGGCGTGGTTGTCTGGCAGGCTTTCCTCATCCTCAGCCTGTTCATTTCCCCGACCCTCGGCCTGATCCGGGAGGTGCTGACCGCGCCGCAAGGGGCGGCCCCGCTGGCTTATTTCCGCACCCTCGCACATCTGATCTCGGCCAACACATCGCAAGTCGTGCTGCGCATCGCGTTCATCGCCCATACCGCGACGGTCATGGTTGACGCGATCCTGCGCACGCTCTACCGCCTATTGCTGAGCCATCGCAATATGCTCGAATGGCAGGCATCGGGTGCTGCTCCGCGTTTCGTTCGCACCTCACCTTTCGCCTATTGGGTCTCGATGCGCTGGTCGGTTGCGATCAGCCTCACCGCCGTTGCGGTGGTGTTTGTGCTGCACGGCTCCTGGCCGGTCGCGATTTATTTCGGCATCCTGTGGACAGCCGCGCCGTTCATCGCGTGGTGGATAAGCCGCTCTGCCGAAACCGAGGATCAGCTTTTCGTCACAACCGCCGACCGCGCGACACTGCGACAGATCGGGCGCCGCACATGGACCTATTTCGAAGCCTTCGTGACCGAGGAACACAACTGGCTACCGCCCGACAATTATCAGGAAATTCCGGTGCCTACGGTCGCGCCACGCACCTCGCCGACCAATATCGGGCTTTATCTGTTGTCAGTCGTTGCGGCGCGTGATCTCGGCTGGATCGGGTTGGTCGATACGGTCACACGTCTGGAACGGACGGTCGAGACGATGGGGCGGCTGGAAACCCATCACGGCCATTTCCTGAACTGGTATGATACGCGGCGGGCGGCTCCGCTATCGCCGCGCTATGTCTCCACCGTGGACAGCGGCAATCTTGCAGGGCATCTGGTCGCGGTTTCCGCAGCCTGTCGCGATTGGGCCGAAGCCTTCGTGGCCTATCAGGTTCTGGGGCTTGACGGCCTGGGCGATTGCGCCGGTGTCCTTGAAGATGAGATCAACGCGATCCCGGATGATCGCCGGACCATGCGCCCCTTGCGGCATCATCTGACGCAACGGCTCGCGGATTTCCAATCCGCATTGGACGTTCTGAAGCAGAAGCCGGAACTGGTTTCGGTTCGCGTGCTGGGTCTGTCGGTGATCGCGGCGGAAATCGAAACCATGGCGCGGGACTATGACGGCGAAATCGCCTCCCCCGCCAGCCGGTCGGTCGTGGACTGGGCGCAGGCGCTGGTGCGCGACTGTCAGGCGCATATCGCCGATGCCACCATGTCACGCGAGCTGCGCAACGAAATGCGCCGCCGGCTGGAAGCGGTCGCACAGAAAACCCGTGAGATGGCGTTCAAAATGGATTTTGCGTTTCTGCTGCGCCGCGAACGGTTGCTGCTGTCGATCGGCTACCGCGTCGATGACGACAGGATGGACGAATCCGTCTATGACCTTCTGGCGTCCGAGGCGCGGCTGACCAGCTTTTTCGGCATTGCGAAAGGTGATCTGCCGACCGAACACTGGTTCCGCCTTGGGCGGCCCATCGTTCCGGTTGGTGCGCGCGGGTCGCTGATGTCATGGTCGGGGTCAATGTTTGAATACCTGATGCCGACACTGGTGATGCAGGAACAACAAGGCGGCATCCTGAACCAGAGCAACCGGTTGTCGGTGCGCCGCCAGATCGACCATGGCCGTCGGCGCGGCTTTCCTTGGGGCGTATCCGAAAGCGCGTTCAATGCGCGTGACCCGGAGATGACCTATCAATACCAAACCTTCGGCGTCCCCTCGCTCGGGATGAAGCGCGGGCTTGCCAGTCAGGCCGTGGTCGCGCCATATGCCACGATCCTTGCCAGCCAGTTCCGTCCCGCCGCTGCGGTCGCCAACCTGGCGCGGTTGCAGGGTCTCGGCGCAGTGGGGAAATACGGCTTTTATGACGCGGTGGATTTCACCCCTGCCCGCGTGCCGGAGAATGAAAGCCATGTGCTGGTGCGCAACTTCATGGCGCATCATCACGGTATGTCGATCACTGCCATTTGCAATGTCGTGCATCAGGGCCGATTGCGCGAACGCTTTCATTCGGATGCGGTGATAGAGGCGGCGGAGCTTTTGTTGCAGGAACGCGCCCCGCGCGCAGTCCCGCGCAAGATCGCACGACTGGATGCCGAACCCGTCCGGGGCCGGGCCGAATTGTCGGCACGCGAAAACACGACAATCGAAAACCCCTCGGCACAGCCCAACGCGGCGGCCTTGCTGTCAAACGGGCATTATTCCCTGCTGCTGTCGTCTCGCGGCGCGGGGCGCGCAACGTGGAACGGTCAGGCTGTGACCCGTTGGCGGCCCGATTGCGTCGAACCGGGGTCCGGGCCGTTTATCTTCCTGCGTGATACCGAAACCGATCAATGGTGGTCAACAACCGCCGATCCGCGCGGCATTTCCGGCGCCGCGACCCGGACCGTGATCTCCGACAGCAAGGTGGAGTATCATTGCCATACGGCCAAGCTCAGCGCGCGGGTGGATGTGATCGTCAGCAGTGATCGCGACGCCGAAGGCAGGCGGCTGACGCTGACCAACACTGGATCGCGCGACCGGCTGATCGAGGTGACTTCCTACGCGGAGCCCGTGATCGGGCCTGCCGATGCCGATTTCGCGCATCCGGTGTTTTCGCGCATGTTCCTGCACACCGAGATTGACGCAAACCGGCGGGTCATCCACGCCCGGCGCAATCCGCGCACCGGTCAGGAGCCGGCGATGCGGGTCGCACATATGATGGTTGACTGCGGTGCCGCGGTGGGCGAACCGCAGGCGGAAACCGACCGGCGGCGGTTCGTCGGACGGGGGCGCAGCCTTGGCACTGCGGCGGCGTTTGATCCGGGCGCCCGACTTGAGGGAACCGACGGTTTCACGCTTGATCCGGTTTTTGCCTTGCGCCGGACGGTGCTGGTTCCCGCCGGGCAGAAAGTGCGGCTGATCTTCTGGACCATCGCGGCCCCGAGCCGTGCCGAAATCGACGAAGCCGTTGCCTACTTTACCCATGAGGAAATCTTCGCCTATGAGGCGATGCAGGCCTGGACCCGGTCGCAAATCCAGTTGCGCCACGCCAACAGCGACCTGACCGAGGCGGTGCTGTTCAAGCGGCTGGCTTCCTATCTCATCTGGCCCGACCCGGTGCTGACGGAATCGGCGGAGATTGGTACAGCAGCACCACAATCCGCACTATGGCCGATGGGCATTTCCGGCGACCATCCCATCATGGTGCTGCGCATTGATGCAGTCGACGACATCGCGGCAGTGCAGAAAGCACTGCGGGCACAAAACTATTTTCATGGCCGCGGATTGGCGACCGATCTCGTGATCATCAATGAACGCGGTGCCTCCTATGTGCAGGATCTGCAAACGATGATCGAGGCGATTGCCGAAAACACCCGCGCGCGCAGTCAGGTGCCGTCGTCGCGCAACCATATCTTCACACTGCGCCGCGATACGCTGGCGGATGTCTCATATGACGCACTTCTGGCAGCTGCGCGGATCGTTCTGCATGCCCGCAACGGCGCGCTTTCGGCCCAGATTGACCGGGCAGAGGCGCTGGCCGACCTCCAGATCGGCGCGGCCCCGGCATCGGAGCCAGCCGTTCCCGTGCGGCGGCCGGTTTCACCCATCCCACCCACGCAGGCCGGCAACCTTTTGTTCTGGAATGGGTATGGTGGTTTCTCGGACGGTGGGCGCGATTATGTCACGTCTGGGCAGCGGCGAGGCGACCCCGCAACCGTGGATCAACGTCATTTCCAACGGTGATTTCGGCTTCCATGTCTCGGCAGAGGGTGCGGGTTTCACATGGAGCCGCAATTCGCGTGATCACCACCTGACGCCGTGGTCCAATGATCCGGTGACGAACCGACCGGGTGAGACGATCCATCTGACCGACCTTGACAGCCTTGAGGTCTTCACTCCCTTTGCTGCGCTCTCGTCTCGGCCGACGCTGCATTTCGAGGCCAGCCACAGCGCGGGGCTGTCGCGCTTCACCGGCACCGATACCGGTTTGGTCGTTGAGGCGACGCAGATCGTTGACCCCACCGATCCCATCAAATTCACGCGGCTTTCGGTTACCAACACCGGGGCGAAACCACGTCGGCTACGGCTCTATTGTTATGCGGAATGGGTGATGGGCAACAACCGCGACAAGACAGTGCCAATGCTGCGCACCGATGAAAGTGACGGCATCCTGATGGTCGAGAACCCGTTTTCAACCCAGTTTCCCGGACGCATGGCATTTCTGACCAGCGATGCGCCGCTGTCTTCGTTCACCATGGATCGCGTGGCTTTTCTGGGCAGGGGATCAACGCTGCTGCCTGACGCCGTGGCCCGTGGCATGGCACTTTTCGACGCAAAGACGCCGATCGGTGATCCTTGTGCGGCGCTGGCCATTGATCTTGAAGTCGCCGCTGGTGCAAGCCGCACCGTGACGTTGTTGATGGGCGATGCCGCAGGCCGCCACGCGGCGATTGCGTTGGCGCACAAGCATCGGCGCGCGGGTTGTGATGGGGTGATGGCGGCGACCACACAGGAATGGGATGATTTCCTGAACGTGCTGCACGTCACCACACCGGACCCGGCATTTGACATCATGGTCAATCGCTGGTTGCCCTATCAGACGCTCGCGTGCCGGTTGCGGGCGCGGTCGGCGTTCTATCAGGCCAGTGGTGCTTACGGGTTTCGCGACCAGCTTCAGGATACGCTGTCGCTAATGCTGCATGACCCCTCACTGGCGCGCGAGCAGATCCTTCATGCGGCGGGTCGACAGTTCCCGCAAGGCGATGTCCAGCACTGGTGGTTGCCGGAAACCGGCGCCGGCGTGCGCACGATGATTTCCGATGATGTGGTGTGGCTGACCTATGGCATCACGCAATATATCGACAGCACCGGCGACACCGCGATCCTTGATGAGGTGTTGCCGTTCCTGACCGGCCCGGAACTGGAGGCAGGCGAACATGACCGGTTCTTCCAGCCCGAAACTTCCGATCAGACCGCGAGTGTCTTTGAACATGCCGCCCGCGCGCTTGACCTTGCCATCAAAAGGACGGGTGAGCGCGGTTTGGCCCTGATGCTGGGTGGCGACTGGAACGATGGCATGAACCGCGTCGGCGAAGATGGTCGCGGCGAAAGCGTCTGGCTCAGTTGGTTTCTGGCCCATGCGCTCGATGTTTTCTCCCCGGTCGCCGAGGCGCGGGGCGAGGCGGAGCGCGCGGGGCGCTGGCGCGACCATCTGGCAAACCTCAAGCAGTCCATCGAAAGCTCCGGTTGGGATGGTGCGCAATACCGGCGTGGTTATTACGACGACGGAACGCCTTTGGGCTCACAGCAAAGCGACGAATGCAAAATCGATTCCATCGCGCAATCGTGGAGCGTGATGTCCGAGCAGGGTGATCCCGCGCGACAAAACGCCGTGATGGATCAGGTACTCGAACATCTGGTTGATGATGATGCCGATATCGTCCGCCTGTTCACCCCACCCTTCGCCGATACCCCGAAGGAGCCTGGCTATATCAAAGGCTATCCGCCCGGTGTCCGCGAAAACGGTGGCCAATACACCCATGCGGCGACCTGGGCGGTCTATGCGCTCGCGATGCTCGGGCGGGGCGATGATGCGAAACGATGCTTCGACATGCTGAACCCGATCAACCATTCCCTGACCCACGATGCCGCCGATCACTACCGGGTGGAGCCTTATGTCGCCGCCGCCGATATCTACGGCGCGGATGACAAGATCGGGCGCGGCGGCTGGACCTGGTACACTGGCTCGGGCGGTTGGCTTTACCGCGCGGCGGTGGAGGCGATCCTCGGCATCCGCAGGCGCGATGGCCGTCTGTTTGTCACCCCGATGCTGCCGTCAAACTGGCCCGGCTTTGAGGCGACGCTGCTGCTGGAGGGTAAAACCTTCCGGATTGTCGTGGCCGGGGGCGTGGCGCGCATCAATGGCGAAACCGTCGATGCAACCAAAGGATTTGCGCTATGACGAAGCAGAATAACTTTTTCCTGCGGCCATACATCAGGACGATATTGGCCTTTTCTACCGTGCATCTCTGCCGTCGCCACGACCATCCTTCGCTGAAAGGAGCCCATCATGTCTGCAACATTCACCTGTGATCTGACCGCGCCATCGCAACCCTTCCCCCACACATGGGAGCATTGCGTCGGCAGCGGTCACGCGCTGCTTGCCCTGCGCGCGGATTGGCAACGCGATCTTGTGCGCTGTCACGCAGACCTCGGCTTTCGCAATGTCCGGTTTCATGGACTTTTGTCGGATGATGTCGGCACGTTAACGGATCAGAACGACCAGCTTCTCTACTCTTTCCACAATGCCGATGCGATCTTTGACTTTCTGCTGTCAAAGGGCATGAAACCCTTTGTCGAACTCAGCTTCATGCCGCTTGCCCTGTCGTCGGGCGGCGATATCGTGTTCCATTACAAGGCCAACATCACCCCGCCGAGGGATTATGGCCAATGGGCGGAACTGATCGGGCGGCTGGTGCGGCACTGGACGGAACGCTATGGCGCAAAGGAGGTTCGTTCCTGGCATTTCGAGGTTTGGAACGAACCCAACCTTTCGGCATTCTGGACCGGGACACAGGCGGACTACTTCCAGCTTTACCGCGTGACGCGGGAGGCGATCAAAGCGGTGGACGCCAGTTTGCAGGTCGGTGGTCCGGCAACATCCTCCAATTCGTGGATCGACGATTTCCTGAAGTTCTGCGCCGACAATGATGCCGCGCCCGATTTCGTCAGCACCCACCATTATCCCACCGATGATTTCGGCAAACCCGGCGATGATACCGAAGCACAACTCGCCGCGAGTCATCTCGGCGTATTGGCCGAACAAAGCGCTGCGGTGCGGGCCAAAATCGGCGATCTGCCGCTGTTCTACACCGAATGGAGCACCTCATCGAACCCGCGCGACACGCTGCACGATGATCCCTATGCCGCCGCATATATCGTCCGGGCGGTGATGGAGCAGCAAGGCATCGTGGATGCCTACAGCTATTGGACCTTCTCAGACATCTTCGAGGAAAACTATTTCCCCTCTGCGCCCTTTCATGGTGGTTTCGGGCTGATGAACATTCACGGCATCCCGAAGCCAGCCTATCGTGGATATGAAATTCTGCACGATTTGGGCGACCGGATTCATGCAGTGACAGGCACGCATGAGACGGTGAAGGCATGGGTTGTCAGCGGCAGGAACCGTGTCTCGGTGCTTCTCGTCAATCTCGCGCTGCCGCGTCATGCGATCTCGACCGAGAAGGTCACGCTGCACCTGACCGGTGCCAATGGACCAAGCAAGGCGCGCATCCGCCGCATCGACGCGGACCACGCCAACGCAAAGGCGCATTGGCAGGCAATGGGTGCACCGGATTATCCAACGCCCTCCGACGTGGCGGAGTTGCAGAAGGCCTCGCAACTGGTCTGGCAACCACAAAAGGTCGACCCGAAGGGCGGGCAAGTCACAATGGATATCACGGTGCAGCCGCAATCCGTCACCCTGATCGAACTTGATGGCGAGGGAGGCTAGGCGTTGACTTTGGCCGACCTTGAGGATGACGCGCTGCTCGATACGCTCCAGCAGGCTGCATTCAACTGGCTGGTGGAAAATGTGAACCCCGAGAACGGGTTGGTTCCCGACAATTCCGACCCCGGCGCGCCGTGCAGTATCGCGGTTGTCGGTTTTGCGCTGTCGTCCTGGCCCGTCGGGGCCAGTCGTGGCTGGATCAGCCGCGATCACGCGCGCGCGCTGACCCTCGCCACGTTGCGCTTTTTCATCAGCGCCGAACAGGGTGGCGACCATCGCGGCACCGGGCATCAGGGCTTCTTTTATCACTTTCTTGATATGGAGCACGGCTGCCGGGTCTGGAATTGCGAATTGTCCCTGATCGACACCGCGCTTTTGCTGGCAGGGTTCGAAACCGCCGCCTGCTATTTCGACGCCGACACGCCCGAGGAGGCTGATATCCGCCGCCTCTCGCGCGCGCTGCTGGCAGCCGTGGACTGGACATGGGCGCTGGATCAGGGCGGAACCCTGTCGCAGGGCTGGCATCCCGAAACCGGCTTCATCCGCTATGACTGGGAAGGCTATTCCGAGGCGCTGATCCTGTATGTTCTGGCGTTGGCATCCGACACCCATCCGATCCCGCGAGACAGCTATCAGGCATGGCGTGTCACCTATCAATGGGAACAGATCTACGGGTATGACGTGCTGTATGCCGGGCCGCTTTTCATCCACATCTTTTCCCATGCCTGGCTGGATTTCCGCGCGATTTCTGACGGGTTCAATCACGAAAAACGGGTTACATATTTTGAGAATTCCGCCCGTGCCGTGCAGATACAAAGCGAATACGCGCGGATCAACCCGCGCGGGTTTGCCGGGTACAGTGCAGATTGTTGGGGTTTCACCGCTTGTGACGGCCTCGGCGGGCCGATGGACAGCGCCGACGATATCGGGCGTTATTTCCTGTCCTATTCGGCAAGGGGTGCGCCATATGGGCCTGATGACGGGACCATCGCGGGTTGGGCGCCGGCGGCGGCGTTACCCTTCGCGCCCCGCACCGCAATGAGTGCTTTGCGCGAAATGCTGCGGCAGTATCCGGGCATGATGCGCGACAATCGGTTTTTGGGTGCCTTCAACCCCAGTCTGCCCGGCGATGGTCCGGAAGGTTGGGTTTCGCCACGGATTTACGGGTTGGATCAGGGGCTGCTGGTCCTGATGCTTGAAAACCATCGAAGCGGGGAAATCTGGGCGCTGATGCGCCACTCGGCGCTGTGCCGCCGTGGACTGCGGCGCGCCGGGTTCAAAGGGAGTTGGCTCGATGGATAACCCGATCAGCGAACCTGCCAGTCCGACAAGTTTCGACCATGACCCGACCGACCCCCGGCGTGAGCTGGAACGCAACCTGCGCCCCGCCAACTGGCAAAACCCCGACCCTGCGAAGTGCTACAACCTTGCGGTGATCGGCGCAGGCCCGGCAGGATTGACCGCGGCGCGGATTGCCGCCCGGCTTGGTGCGCGTGTCGCGTTGATCGAGGCGGGGGCGATCGGGGGCGATTGCACCAATATCGGCTGCGTCCCGACCAAGGCCATCATCCGCAGCGGGCAAGTGTTTTCCGATATGCGTCACGCGAGTCATTTCGGCGTCCATGCCCCGGATACAATATTCGATCCGGCCCTGGCGCTTGCCCGTGTGCGCAAGGCACAGGCGCGGATAAGCCGGATGGAATCGGCTGACCGGCTGCGCTCTGAGGGGATTGACGTTTTCTTCGGAAATGGCTGCTTTGCGAACCGTCGCTCACTTCGCGTTGGCGATCAAACCATCCGTTTTTCCCGTGCCATCGTCGCAACCGGCGGTGCTTTGCGCCAGCCGGATGTGCCGGGTCTGCAAGACATCGGCTATCTGACCGTGGAGACATTGTTCAATCGCGATACCCTGCCCAAAAGCATCATGGTGATCGGTGGTGGCCCATTGGGGTGCGAAATGGCGCAGGCTCTGTGCCGTCTCGGCGTCAGGGTTGTCCTTATCCAGAACGCCCCGAAGTTCCTGCCGCGTGAGGAGCGGGACGCGGCACAATTCCTGTCTGAATCGCTGGCCCGCGACGGGATCGAGATTCATCTGAACACCACAGCCGTCGGCGCACGACAAACCGCGCAAGGCAAGGAAATTGCGTTGACCACCGGCGGCGACCCCTTTTCGATTACGGTGGACGAGGTGTTGACCGGCGTGGGTCGCACCCCCCGGATTGTCGGCCTTGGCCTTGAGGCGGCAGGCGTGGCCGCCGATCCCGAAACCGGGATCAGGGTCGATGACCACATGCGAACCAGCAACCGGCGCATCTTTGCGGCGGGCGATGTGTGCGGTGGCTTCATGTTCACCCATGTTGCCGATGCGGCGGCGCGTCTTGCGGTGCGCAATGCGCTTTTCTTCGGGCGTGGGCGCTACAGCCGCCTGACAATCCCGTGGTGTACGTTCACCGATCCGGCAATTGCGCATGTCGGGCTTTATGTCGATCAGGCGATCAGCCAGGGGATCGCGGTCAAGACCTACACGGTCCTGATGCATCAGGTTGACCGCGCCGTGACGGATGGTGAGGAAACCGGCTTTGTCAAAATCCATGTCCGTCAGGGAACCGACCGCATCATCGGTGCCACCGTCGTCGCCCGCCACGCAGGCGAGATGCTGAATGAGATCACCTTGGCGATGCAGCGCCGCATCGGGTTGCGCGCCTTGTCCGGTGTGATCCACGCCTATCCGACGCAAAGTGCGGCAATCAAATCCGCCGCCGATGCCTGCCGCGCGGATCGTTTGACACCCCGCCTGCGGCGGCTTTCGGGTTGGTGGATGTCGCTGATGCGGCGCGCGGGGTAGCGCATCGTCGGCACGGCGACCCGTCAGAGGCGCGCAACGGTTCGGTTGCGGTTTTTCAAGATCCCGGATTCGGTGATGATCTCCGAAACCTGATGTTCGCGGCGGTATGCCATGACATGAATGCCCGAAATGCCCGAAACCTCACGCATGGCCTGAATAAGCTCAATGCACAGCTTTTTGCCTTCGTCGGCGGGTTTGGCTGCCTTTTCCAACCGTTCGATGACGTGATCGGGGATATGAATGCCCGGCACGTTTGAACGCATCCAGCGTGCCGCCTTGGCAGAGGCAAGCGGGCCGACCCCCGCCAGAATAAAAACCCGCTTGTCGAGGCCAAGATCGCGGACGCGCGCCATGAATTTTTCAAACGATGGCATGTCAAAGATGTAATTGGTCTGGATGAACTCCGCCCCCGCCTCCACCTTCTTGCCAAGCCGTTCCGGTCGCCAGTCATAGGGTGGCACGCAAGGGTTTTCCGCCGCACCAAGGAACATGCGCGGCGGGCTGGAAATGCGCCGCCCAGACAGCAAAACGCCGTCATCCCGCATGGTGCGGATAGTGCGCAGCAGCGTCAGGCTGTCGAAATCAAACACCGGCTTTGCCCCCGGCTGGTCGCCGACGCCAACCCCGTCCCCCGTCAGACACAGCACATTGCGGACCCCCATCGCGGC
>NZ_JAKDLJ010000375.1 GCF_030452865.1 Pseudorhodobacter sp. | reverse complement strand
CAAGCGACAGCAGGTCGCCCTCGGCGATATCGCCCAGCACGACGGTATCGGTCAGTTTTGGCTTGCCCATGGTCAGCGTGCCGGTCTTGTCGACGATCAGCGTGTCGACGCCAGCCATGCGCTCCAGCGCCTCAGCATCCTTGATCAGCACCCCGGCCTGCGCGCCGCGCCCCGCCGCCGTAGTGATCGAGATCGGGGTGGCCAGCCCAAGCGCGCAGGGGCAGGCGATGATCAGCACCGAAACAGCGGATGCGATGGCAAAGACCAGCGCCGGTTCCGGGCCAAAGATCATCCAGACAACGAAGGCGATAATCGAGACCGCCACCACGGTCGGCACGAAGATAGCCGAGACCCGGTCGGCCATCCCCTGAATCGGCGCGCGGGACCGTCGCGCATTCGACACCATCGCCACGATCTGCGCCAGCACCGTATCGGCCCCGACCTTGCCCGCCTCAATCACCAGGCTGCCGTTATGGTTGATCGTCGCCCCGGTCACGGCATCGCCGGGCTCCTTTTCCACCGGCATCGACTCGCCGGTCAGCATGCTCTCATCCAAACTGGACCGCCCGTCGATTACCACGCCATCCACCGGCACCGCCTCGCCGGGGCGCACCCGCAGCCGGTCGCCCTCCATGATGTTTTCCAGCGGCGCATCGTATTCCGTGCCATCGGGCAGGATGCGCCGGGCGGTCTTGGGCGCAAGGTCCAGAAGCGCGCGGATCGCGTCGCCGGTACGCTCGCGCGCCCGCAATTCCAACACTTGCCCAACAAAGACCAGCGTCACGATCACCACCGCCGCCTCGAAATAATTGCCGACAGATTCGCCCGACCGATACTGTTCCGGAAACACGCCGGGGAGGAATGTGGCTACCAGCGAGTAAAGATAGGCCGCCGCCACCCCGAGGCTGATCAGGGTCCACATATTGGGCGAGCGGTTCAGCACCGAGTCCCAGCCGCGCTTGAAGAACGGCAAGGCGGCCCAAAGCACGATCGGCGTTGCCAGCACGAATTCGAGATAGCTGGCCGTCTGATGCCCGATCCAGTCGCGCACCGGCAGGGCGACCATTTCCCCCATCGCCAGCACGATCAGAGGCACCGCCGCCACCGACGAGATCCACATCCGTCGGGTGAAGTCGGTCAACTCCTCGCTCGGCTCATCCGAGGGCAGCATCGGTTCCAGCGCCATACCGCAGATCGGACAGTCTCCGGGTTCATCGCGGACGATCTCGGGATGCATCGGGCAGGTGTATTGGGCGTCCGCAGGAGCCGCCTTCTTGTGCCCGGCGGCACGCCCTGAGGCATAGAACCACGGATCGGCCTTGAACTTCGTCTGGCAACCCTCTGAACAGAAATGAAATGTCTCGTCCTGAAACGCCGCGCGACGCGTCTCGGGCCCGATCTCAATGGTCATGCCGCACACAGGGTCCTTTGCGGTATCGGCTCCCGCTGGGATTTCGGACTTCGCGTGGTGATGATCGTGGTCCATGTCTAGCCAACTTTCTGTTGATTTACTCCTGCCTAAGGTGTCCAGTGGCTGGAAGGTCAAGCCCTAAAACTGTTGATCGTGATCGCCCTCGTGCCGGGACGTCATCATCAGCCTTGGGCTCTTTGAAGTAACGCGATCAGTTCGTTAAACTTTTCACGCTGTTCTTTTGGATCACCGCTGCCAATAGCGTCCTCGACACAGTGATGCGCGTGGTTCTCCAGCACCATGCGCTCCACCCCCTTCAGGGCGGATCGGACAGCGGCGGTCTGGGTCAGAATGTCGACGCAATAGCGATCTTCCTCGACCATACGAGCAATGCCACGCACCTGCCCCTCCAGTCGAGCGAGCCGGTCAAGGGTCCGCTGCTTGTCCTGCTTCATGTCATCTCCTTGGAACCCATTCGTCTCGGCGGTGCTTATTATACCTACATGGGGTATGTATGCATTGGAAACGAAAGGTTCACTCATCATGGGAAACAGCATGAAAAAACACGAGAGTGGCGGCATGGGTTACAGTCGGTTCTTTGCGATGATCGTGACCTCGACCTTGGTGATGTTCGGGCTGATGTATCTGAACACCTACGCCCTCGATCATGTTTTCTTCTCGCAGACACGGATGTGGATGGCGCTCTACATGGGCGGGGGGATGGCGATCATCATGCTCGCCTTCATGCTGGGCATGTATACAAATCGTAACGCCAACATTGCGATTTTCGTCGGCGCGGCCATCGCATTCGCAGTCGGGGTCGGGCTTGTTCGCACACAGGCCACCGTCGGCGATGTCGCATGGATGAAGGCGATGATACCGCATCACTCCATCGCCCTTCTTACCAGTGAACGAGCTGATATTTCTGATCCACGTGTGCGCGCATTGGCCGACGCAATCATCGACGCCCAACGGGCTGAAATTGCCGAAATGAAAATTTATATCGCGGATATCAAAGCCAATGGCGATGCACCTGCCGGCACCGAGCGAGACGAACAATATTGATCGACATTCGATCAGGGGAGAAACCGCCATGCCGACAACTGAAACCATCGACGGTCCGGAGACTGCCCGCGCCAAAAGCCAAGGCAGGGAAAAACACGCCTCGCTGTATCGCATGGCGATGCCGGAGCATCTTTGCCCCTTTGGCCTGAAATCCAAATCCATGTTGGAACGCAAAGGCTACACGATCGATGACAACCTGCTGACTAACCGCGATGAGGTTGACGCGTTCAAACGGGCGCATAGGGTCAAAACGACCCCGATCACATTCATCGGCGGAGAGCTGATCGGCGGCTACACCGATCTGAAGAAGGACTTCGGCTACCGTGTTCTGGGTGACGACGACACAAGCTATACCCCGATCATCGCGATCTTCGGGTCAGCTGCGCTGATGGCGCTGGCGGTGATCCTGAACCTCTATGACGGATTTGCGGTGCTGACTTACCTCAAATGGTTCTTCGCCATCTCAATGGTCGTGCTGGCAATCCAGAAGCTTCAGGACGTCGAAAGCTTCGTTAACGGGTTTTTGGGATATGACGTGCTGGCCCGGCGCTATGTGCCCTACGGCTATGCCTATCCGTTCTTTGAACTTTACGCGGGCGTCGGGATGATGGCCCTGATCGGCACGGGCAGCCCCCTAATCTGGATGGTGGCCCCAGTCGGCATTTTTATCGGCACCATCGGTGCGGTCAGCGTCATCAAGGCCGTCTACATTGACAAGCGCGAGTTGAAGTGCGCCTGCATCGGCGGCGACTCAAACGTGCCGCTCGGGGTGATATCTCTCAGTGAAAACCTCATTATGGCGGGCATGGGACTGTGGATGCTTGGAACTTGGTTTTCTGCCTGAGTGTCATGGGTCACGGTTTGAACCGAAGTAAAAGTTCAAACGAAACCCCCTCGCCATGACAGTGAAAGGCCAGTGGTTTTTT
>NZ_JAKDLJ010000374.1 GCF_030452865.1 Pseudorhodobacter sp. | reverse complement strand
CGGCCACGGAACACAAACAGATGGCCGGAATATGGATCCTCGGCCAATATCTTCTCCGTCTGCGCTGCCAGTGTGTTGAAGCCCCGCCGCATATCCGTCACGCCAGCGGCAAGCCAGACCCGCGTGTTGCTCGGCACAGGGATCATGCCGTCAGCCCCTGCCCCAAACCCACGACCGAGGCCAGCGAAGTCGGGCCTTCCACCAGAATACGACGCCCGTCCGACAGCGCGATGTCCACACGCTGCGCCAAGACAGCAGGACCACGATCAGCCGCCACGTCGTTCATTCGCGCGGAAGCGGAGGGGCTTTCCATCGCAGATGGCTCAATCTCGACGGGAAGAAAAACACCTTCAAGAGCGACACTCTCCTCTGAAGAAGATCCGCCCTCCACCGGCGCGAACCGGCGATCCTTGAGCCATTTGAAAATCAGGTTCGCGTTCATCGAATAGCGCCGCGCAACCTGTGCAACCGAAACACCCGGCGTCAACGTCTGCGCGCAAATTGTCCGCTTCTCTTCATCAGACCAGTTCCGCTTCTTCTGACCCTTCTTCCCCGCCATAACCAACCTCAAGATGTCCACTACCCATGCTGGACACTATCACCCACTCCGTCAGGCAGGCAGGCAGGGCAGTCAGACCGGACGTGTGTGGACGCCCTTTCGAATGCAAGCACTTTTTTGGAACGATCAAGCATGTGATCAGGTGCGGTCGTGTGTCCGGCCTCGAAGTTGCGGCCTTTAATGCGCCGCGGGCCTGTATGGAGATATGCAGATCGGGTCCAGTTCGCATACCCGCGCTCGATGGCGCATCGGCCGCAATAATGGTTCTCCCGATCCGGTCTCATGACCGTTTGCCCTTACGTTCCTCCGTCCTGCTCACATCCTCGGCGACAAACCGGTGGTTTTGACCTATGCAGCCATAGCCACCGGATCTCTGTAATCCTCACCCTTGCGCAGTGAGCCATTGAGGCGCCATTGGTTCAAGCCCAATGGCGAACGCCCAGGCCGTCCGTGCCATGCGATTGGCCAGCGCCACCGCAACCAGCATCTTCGGCTTGCGTTCCAGCATGCGCGCGAGCCACGAGCCCTCCGGCGCACCCTTGCGTGCGGCCCACCGCACAACTGCGATAGCTCCAGTGATCAGCAATCGCCGGATATCCTTTTGGCCCATCTTCGATGTTCGGCCAAGGCGTTCCTTGCCGCCGCTCGAATGTTGCTTCGGAGTCAGGCCAACCCATGCCGCGAAATCGCGACCTTTCGAAAATGTTTCCATCGGTGGCGCGAAGGTCGTGATCGCCGCCGCGGTAATCGGGCCAATGCCTGGAATGGTGGTCAACCGCCTCGCAGTATCATCTGTGCCAGCACGTCGGCGCAGCTCGGCATCTAGGCCGGCGATCTTCTCGCTCAGATCTTCGATCTGGTCCAGCAGTAAGCGCGCTAGGTCGCGCACCCCGGCAGGTAGCGTGCCGTCGTCAGCGTCGACGACCGCGGCCAGACGGCCGACATGGGCAGGACCCACAGGTGCGACGATGCCTTGCTCGGCCAAATGGGCTCGCACGGCATTGATCGTCTGTGTGCGCTGCCGGACCAGGAGGTCGCGGGTGCGACAGGCCATCGCTGCTGCTTGCTGAGCTTCGCTTTTCACGGCAACAAACCGCCCTC
Source organism: Pseudorhodobacter sp. (assembly GCF_030452865.1). Taxonomy (GTDB): domain Bacteria; phylum Pseudomonadota; class Alphaproteobacteria; order Rhodobacterales; family Rhodobacteraceae; genus Pseudorhodobacter. Next base: position 1,759 of record NZ_JAKDLJ010000374.1, on the reverse strand, counting down.
TCGGCGATGCATGCATCGCCTGCCGGGTAATACATGGTCGGGCGGGACGCTGCCTCTGCGATGGCTTCCGCATCGGCCATGTCGTTCTTCTGCCGCTTCACAAACGGCTTCACGTAGGCGGGCGGGATCAGCCGGATCTCGTGCCCGAGATCACCAATTGCCCGACCCCAATGATGGGCACTCGCGCACGCCTCCATCGCCACCACACAAGGCGACTGCTCACTCATAAATTTCAGCAACTGCCCGCGTGACAATTTACGCCGAAATACAACCGACCCGTCGGCTCCAGCGCCATGCGCCTGAAATACGTTCTTGGCCAAATCCAGGCCGATGATGCTAACCTCGTTGATTGAGCAACCTGTTGTCTGGAAATTCTCTGACGCCATGATCATGCATCCTGGCATTCCCATTTGAGGTAGGCCTTGTTGTCGGAGGCCCATTTTTCGTCGATCTCGACCAGCACCGCGCTGACAAACCGCAGGAGAGAGTCCTCGCCGGGAAAGACCCTGACCTTGACGGTGCGCCGTTTCAGCTCCTGCTGGACGGACCGCTCCATCGGGTTCGAGGTTCGCATCCGCTTGCGATGATGTTCGGGCAGCGTGAAGACGGCAAGGCCCTCGGGGACGTTCTTCTCGAGCCACGCGGCCAGCTTGGGCGCGGTGTCGCGGTAGCTGGCGACCAACTCGGTCAGGGCGGTTTCTGCCCTGGCGAGATCGTCCGCCGTCCAGATCGGTTTCAGCTGTCTGCCGATGCGCTTTCGGATCTCGGCGTTGGGCGCGTGGTGGATCGCGTTCCGGGCAAGGTGGAATTGGCAACGCTGCCATGTGGCACCGCCCGGAACAGCACGACGGGCGGCGCGCAGGCCGCTGTGATCGTCGGAAACAACGTATTCAACACCGCGCATTCCGCGGGCCTGGAGGCTTTCCAGAAACGCCCGCCAATGCACCTCCGCCTCCGACAGGGCGATGGAGACCCCGAGTATCCGGCGACGCTCATCAGGGCCTATCCCTATGGCCGAGAGCACAGCTGCGTCCCGCACGATCCCGTTATGGCGCGTTCGGCGGGCGATCCTTCCACCGGAAGGCTCGCTTGGTCCGCCTCACTTTCGTAACGCGCGTCAAGGATCAGATATTTGATCTCACCCAAGGGCCGGTTGCGCCAGGCCGCCAACTCGTCATCAAGCAGTTTGGCGGCGCGGCTGACTTGCGTCGACGACAGGCTCTCGATGCCGAACTCGCGCATCACCGCCTCTGCGTCGCGGGTGGAAACGCCCTTCACATACATTTCCGCCACGGCCAGCATCACCGCACGCACCGAGCGGCGGCCGCGTTCCAGAGATTGCGGGTAGAACGGCTGGCCGTCATGATCGGCGGTCTTGGGCACCTGCACCGTGACAGTGCCGGCGGGCGTGTCGATACGCTTGGGCTTGTAGCCGTTGGCGTAGCCGTGTCGCCCCGCTGTGCGCTCGTAAAGGCCGGCGCCGAGGAAGCGTTCGCGCTCAATTTGCATGGCCAACTCAAAGGCCCGTGCGAAGACCGTCGCCATGTCCCCTGGGCCGTGTTCGATCAGATGTTCCAAGAGGGCCTCAATCGTCGTATCCTGTCGCTCGTCCATTTGTCCGTCTCCATGGTTGGTTTTGCAATTCCATGGATTACCAGAATGGGCAGCCCCTGCCGGGGCCGGCCCCGGCAGGGGCTCATGGCGCCAGCGCCAAGCGAATTTCCAGACCTGAAGTTACACCACCGCGGGCTTTGCTCGG
>NZ_JAKDLJ010000044.1 GCF_030452865.1 Pseudorhodobacter sp. | reverse complement strand
TAGAAGCCAAGATCAAGTGCTGCGCGCGCAAGTTCCGCGCTGGAGGAAAAGCAATGCATCACGCAGTTATAAGCGCCGTTGTGGTATTCCTCCGTCAGGATGCGCGCCATGTCGTCGTCCGCTGCTCGGGCATGGATGATCAGCGGCAGCCGGGTTTCCCGCGCCGCTGCGATATGGACATGCAAGCTGTCGCGTTGCGCTGCGGCACTTTCGGCGGTGTAGTGATAATCAAGCCCGGACTCGCCGATGCCGACAAGTTTCGGGTGGCGGGCAAGTGCCACCAACTGGTCAACGCTTGCCATCGGTTCTGTTGCCACGCTCATCGGGTGGGTCCCTGCGGCGTAGAAAACCGAAGGGTTGCTTTCGGCAATCGCGCGGACGACGGGCTCATTCTTCAGCTTGGTGCAAATCGTGACCATGCGCTTGACGCCTGCGGCATGCGCGCGGGCGATGATATCCGGCAGTTCGCCCGCAAAATCCGGGAAATCGAGGTGGCAATGACTGTCCACGATTTCCGGCGCAACCTCTGGGGTTTGTTCGGTCATCTCCGCCTACCTTTGGACGAGGGTTCCTGCCGTCTCGTCGATCTGTAAAAGCATATCCATGAGAAGGGCGGCGGGGTCAAGGTTGACCGCCCGCCCGCGCCGCGCCCGCGTGCCAAGGCTTTGCGCCAGATCGGCCCATAAGCGGGCAGCCTGCGGATTGGGGGAAAGACGCGCGATCAGTTCGGCCTCACCCTTTGCGGCTTCGGGAGGGCAAAAGCCAATGCTGCCCGCGCGGGCAAGACGCGCAAGGAACATATCAATCAGCATCAGGATCAGATCGAATTTTTCCTCATTGCCGCGCCCCGCCCCCTGATCAGCCAGCGCCAGCGCGCGGGTGCGGTCAAGCCGGGGCAGGGTGGCAAACAGCGTGACAAGACCCGCATAAACCCGCAACCCGTCAAGGTTCATGATGCGGATCGCCTCCCCCACCGAGCCGCCCGAAAGCTCCGCCAGTGGCATCGGATCATCGGGTGCATCGCCGGTCGCTGCAAGGGCGGTTGCCATATCGGCCGCGCCAAGCGGAGAGAGTCGCAATTCCCGACAGCGCGACCGGATGGTCGGCAACAGGCGCGACGGTTGATGGCTGACTAGCAGCAGCGTCACGTTGGGCGGCGGTTCCTCCAGCAGTTTCAGCAGGGCATTGGCGGCGGCGATGTTCATCTCATCCACCGCGTCGATGATCGCGACACGGCGGCCACCATCAGCCGCAGACAACGAGAAGTAGTTTTTCATCTTGCGAACCTCATCGACCGAGATCACAGATTTCAACTTGTTTTTCTCGTCATCCCAAGCGCGGCGCAACAGGAACAGGCGCGGTTCAGACAGCGCCAAAAGCCGATGACAGACCGGGTGATCGGCGGGGATTTCAAGGCTTTGCGGCTTCGGCGGCGCGAACATGCCACCATCATCGTCGGGTGTCGCCAGCAGGAAGCGCGCGATCTTCCACGCCAGCGTGGCCTTGCCAAGGCCCAACGGTCCGGTAATCATCCAGGCGTGATGCAGTTTGTCGGCGTTGAACGCATCCAGAAAGACCTGTTCCGCTGTGTGATGCCCGATCAGCAGGGTGGTTTCGCGCGGATGCGCTGCACCTGTTACGCGGTCAGGCTCCGGCCGATCCTCCGGCGCGGTTTTCGGCGCGCGGCTCATGCCAACCTCAGAAGCGTTGCTGTCAGCACATCGGCGGCAACCGCTTCTGCTTCGCGCGCGCCGTCGATCACGATAAAACGCGGCTCCACTCGCGCCAGCGCAATGAAGCCTTCACGCAGCCGGGCCTGCATGGCGCTGCCCATATCTTCAAACCGTTGTTCCAGCCCGGCGCGGGAAACCGCGCGGGAATGGCCGGTTTTGGCGTCAATGTCGATCAAAACCGTCAGGTCCGGCTCCACCCCGATCATGCGGGTATGCAACTCATCCACCATTGCCCGCAGGTCTGCCCCATCACCGCGCTGAATGCCCTGATACATCCGGGTGCTGTCGGCAAAGCGGTCGGTTATCACGATGTCACCGCGCAGAAGGGCGGGGCGGATGGTCTTTTCCAGATGATCGCGGCGCGCGGCGGTAAACAGCAGGATCTCGGTTTCCGGCGACCAGCGCGCGGGATCCCCTTCCAGCACCAGGCGGCGGATTTCCTCGGCGCCTGGACTGCCGCCGGGTTCACGGGTCAACAAAACTTGGTGCCCAAGTCCGCGCAAAGCATCAGCCAAAAGCCGCGCCTGCGTGCTTTTGCCGGAGCCGTCGATGCCTTCGAAACTTATGAACAGGCCAGCCGCCGCCATATCAGGTTGCAGGTTCTGCCGTCTTGGCAAAGCGGGCGTAAAGAACTGTTGCAGCCTTTTGCACCCGCTGCATGAAGCCAGCCGGGCCGACGGCATTTTCTGTCAGCAAAGCGACGCGGCGCTCCGGCAGGCCCGGCACGGTGATGACCAGATTGGCCACCTCCGCCCCCACCGCAATAGGCGCTTGCAACGGGCCGGTATAGCTCACCTCGGCTTTCACACCATCTTGCACCAAGGCCGGCACCAACATGGAAACATCTTCCGCCGTGACCAGCCCGACCGTCGCCGCATCGCCAAGCCAGACATTGGCAACCGCCACCCGCTGACCGGCTTTGACCACGGTTCGCAGCACGAATTGCCGGAACGCCCAACTCATCATCCGGTCCGCTTCCTCGGCACGTTCCTTTTCGGAGGTTAGTCCGGTGATCACGAAAATCACCCGCCGATCCCCCTGCTTGGCGGAGCCGACAAGACCATAGCCCGCCTCCTCGGTGTGGCCGGTTTTCAACCCATCCGCGCCACCGCCGAGCTTCAGCATCGGGTTGCGGTTGTGTCGGTTTGCCGGGGCGCGGTCAGCGAAATTGAACTCGGTTTCGGAAAAGATCGGGTAATATTCCGGAAATTCCGTGATCAGGCGCCGCGCCAGAATACCAAGATCGCGCATGGACATGCGTTGCGCCGCGTCGGGCCAGCCCGACGCATTGGCGAAATGCGAATTTGTCATGCCAAGTGCGGCTGCGCGCTGCGTCATCTGCGCCGCAAAGGCGTCTTCCGTTCCCGCCAAGCCTTCGGCAACCACCACACAGGCATCGTTGCCGGAATTGATGATGATCCCGTGCAGGAGTTGTTCCACCGTCGGGTGATCGCGTTCATTCAGGAACATGGTGGAGCCGCCCATGTTCTTGGCACGGGTGGAGACGTTGAACGTGGTGTCCATTGTCACCCGCCCGTCACGAAGCGCCTCGAACAGCATGTTCAATGTCATCAGCTTCGACATCGACGCCGGGGGCAGTTGCACATCGGCGTTCTTGTCCATCAGCACGGTTTGTGTCGCCATGTCATAAACCCAAGCCGCCGTCGCCCGTGTTTCGAACGCCTGAGCTTGGCCGAAGAACGGCAGCAGGAACAGGGCGCAAAGAAGACGTTTGAACAGCATGTAGGGTCCTTTCTGTAGGATCAGCGCGAGACGAAGTAGGCGTCCGAGAAGCCGAGCCCTTTGACTTTCGACAGTGTAGCAGCCCGGCTTGCAGCGTCGGTTGGCCCCGCCGTCACACGCCAGAAGGTTTTGCCTTGGCTGCTTTCCTTGGAAACCTTGGCGGGGACTCCGGCTTTGGACAACGTGGCTTCGGCGCGTTTGGCGTTGGCTTCCAGACTGAAGATGCCGATCTGGATCAGGGACTTCCCGCCGCCTGTCGCAGGTTTGGCGGCGGTGGGCTTGGGTGCGGCGGGTTTCGGGGTTGCGGTTGGCGTTGTCTCTGTTGGCTTGGCATCTACCTTGTCCAGCCCGGCGCTGGCTACCGCGTCAATCGATGTGGTTTTCACCGCTTCATTCTTGTCAAGGATCGGGCGCGCCGCATCCGGCACCGTTGCCGGGGCTTCCTCACGGCGCAGGGCGGTGACATTGATCTTGGTCGGTTGCCCGGCCAGAATATCAAGCGCCGCCGCCGCATCGGAGGAGATTTGCAGCTTCGGGCCGGGGTTGATCCGCTCACGCCGGAATAACGCCGCGATCACAAATTTGCCATTGGACGGGTTGCGCAGGATCACGCGCTCCGGATCCACCGCATCGGGTGAAGCAACCCAAACACCGCCAAGCGAAGGGCGGCCATCCCACAGTGCGCTGTCGGTGACCTGAAAGACCTGCGGTGCCTCAACATCGCGGTCCACCAGACGGGTGGAGGTTTCACTGGCAACACCCGCTTCCGGATTGTCGTTTTCTGTCAATGCCTTGTCATTGGCTTGGCAGGCTGAAAGACCAACCGCCGCCGCTGTCGTCAATAGAAAAACCCTAAGCATTGCCCGCACCATTATTTGCCCCTACTGCCGCACGAATTCTGTGTCGCGCTTTGATCGAAGCATCCGCAGAACGGCACCATGCCATGCCCGCGCATGTTTCGCTTCGGCGCATCATATCCGCAAGGCGCGTCGGTGGGAAGTGCCGCGTCCCAAATCGGCAAATTTTGGTATTGGCGGGGCTGCACGACACCGCAGGCAAGCGGTGAGGGATGCGGGTTGACGCTGTGGCCGAACGGCGCGACGGTGATTGCCTTCGCATGACATGAAGGGAACGCCGATGTTTGATCTTTTGAAACGCGCGATCATTCCGCTTGTTGCCCTGATCCTTGCGGTGTTCGCCCTGTTCAACGGGTGGCTGTGGTTTGCGCTGCTTTGCCTTGCCGTGGTGGCCTTGGGTGCCTATGACTTTTTCCAGCGCGACTGGACCATCACGCGAAACTTCCCGGTTGCGGGCCGCATACGCTGGTTGTTCTATCGCCTGCGCCCCTATCTGCGCGCCTATATCGTTGAAGATGACTTGAACGGCACGCCCTATTCCTTTGATGCGCGCAACCTGATCCATGCGCGGGCGCGCGGCGAAACCGATACCCAGGCTTTCGGCACCGAGCGGGATGTGGAGGCGGCGAATTATCACTGGGTTAGCCATTCGATCAGCCCAGAGCCGGACCCGGATCGCAGCCCCCGGGTGACGGTCGGCAATGCGCAAACCAAACAACCCTATTCCGCTTCCGTGCTGAACATCAGCGCGATGAGCTTTGGCGCGCTGTCCGCCAATGCGGTGCGGGCATTGAATATTGGTGCAAAGCAGGGTGGGTTTTACCATGACACCGGGGAAGGTGGCCTGTCGCCCTATCATCTTGAGCACGGCGGCGATGTGGTCTGGGAGCTCGGTTCCGGCTATTTCGGTGCGCGCGATGCGCGCGGGCATTTTGACCCGCAGAAGTTTCAGGACGCGGCAGCCCATGATGCGGTGAAGATGACCGAGATCAAGTTGAGCCAGGGCGCAAAGCCGGGTCATGGTGGGTTGTTGCCCGCCGCCAAGGTGACAGAGGAAATAGCAAGGATTCGCGGGGTGCCTGCGCATCAGGATTGCCTGTCGCCACGCGGCCATTCGGCGTTTTCCACTCCGATCGGGATGATGGAATTTGCGGCGAGGATGCGCGATCTGTCGGGCGGCAAGCCCGTGGGGTTGAAGCTGTGTATCGGCCAACCGCATGAGCCCTTTGCACTGGTGAAAGCGATGATCGAAACCGGGATTTACCCGGATTTCATCGTGGTTGATGGCGGCGAAGGCGGCACTGGCGCCGCGCCGGTCGAACTGTCCGATTGGGTCGGGATGCCGTTGAAGGATGGGCTTGTGCTGATGCGCAATGCTCTGGTCGGCGCAGGTGTGAAAGACCGGGTTCGGCTTGCCGCGAGCGGCAAGGTCTATTCGGGCATGGGCTTGGCGCAGAACCTTGCGATTGGTGCCGACTGGTGCAACGCCGCCCGCGCCTTCATGATGTCGGTCGGCTGTATTCAGGCGCAACGCTGCCATTTGGGCACCTGCCCAACCGGTGTCACCACGCAAAATCCGGGTCGCCAACGCGGGTTGATCCCGCAGGTTCAGGGCCAGCGCGCCGCACGTTTCCACGCAAAAACCGTGGAGGCGCTGTCCGATATCGTTGCCGCCGCCGGGTTCAAACATCCAAATGATTTGCAGCCGCATCACCTGATGCACCGCGTCGGCCCGGAAAAGGCGGTGCCTATGGACCGGGTTCATAGCTTCCTGCCCGCTGGCATCTTGCTGGAAGAACCGGAGGACACCGAATATGCCGATTGGTGGGCCGCAGCACAGGCGGACAGTTTCCGCCCGGCGATTGATCTGGTGCCGGTCCGGGCGCAGCGCGACGCCCATAAACCCGCCATGTAAGCCGTGTTCAGGTCAACGCGGAAAATGAGCGTACGGACATTCCAAAAAAATCCTGTTCGGGGCGAACGCACAGCGGGAGGAATGGCTGAAACCGGTAAGATCGTTGCTGCGCAACACTTTCCTGCGCTGAGCACGACCGGAACCGACCGCCCTTGGCCGATCCGGTCTTGCGGCAGCAGAACACGCGGGAAAGACCGGCGGGAATTCCGTGGTTGAAAATTCAGGGCTTTGCGTTTCCCTGCGACTTCGGACATTAAGGACATGGCGTGTCGCCGATGACGAAAGCACAGCAGACCGGATGACCGAAACACGCTTCACCACATTCGTCAGCGCGCTCTGGCAACGGACAAAGCACATCGCGCCGGTGGTCGTGACATTGACACTGTTTGCGGCAGGTGCCGCAGCACTTTATCATGTGCTGGCCCCGGTGCAGCTTTCACAGGTGATGGCGCAGGTGCGGGCAGTGCCCTTCACCACGATGGGGGCCGCGCTGTTGACGACGCTTTTGGGGTATCTGTGCCTTGTCGGCTATGATTGGTCGGCGCTTCACTACATCGGTAAACCGCAATCGGTGGCGGTGACGATCACCGGTGGGCTGCTTGCCTATGCCTTTGGCAATACAATCGGGCTGGCGGCGATTTCCGGCGGCGCGGTGCGATACCGGATTTATTCCGGGCTGGGTCTGGACGCCTATGATGTCGCTGCCGTGTCGACCTTTGCGGCGGTCAGCTTCGGGGTTGCTGCGAGTCTCGTGGGCTGTGCGGCCCTGGCGTTGCATCCGGGGGCGCTGGGAAGCCTGTTGCCGCTTGCACCATCGTCCTTGCGGCTGCTGTCGCTGCTTGCGATTGTGATCATCACGGTGCCGCTGCTTTGGACATCCATCAGCCAGAAATCCATCACGCTCGGCCGCTTTTCGCTGCGCGCACCCTCGCTGCCGGTGGTGTTGGGGCAGGTGGTGTTTTCACTGGGCGATATCGCATTCGCGGCGCTGACGCTCTACATCCTGCTGCCGCAGAGCGACCTTGGCTATCTTGCCTTCGTTGCTGTTTTCGCGGCTGCGGTCATGGCGGGGGTCATCAGCCACGTCCCCGGCGGCATCGGCGTGTTTGAAACCGTGGTGCTGGCCGCGTTGCCAGCCTCAATTCCGGTCGGGCAGGCGGCGGCAGCACTTTTGCTGTTCCGCATCACCTATTTTCTGGTGCCCTTCCTGATTGCGCTGATCGTGCTTGCAGTGTTCGAGGCACTGGTCGTTGTGCGCGGCAGCGGTGCAAGGAGGCAAACCGGCCGGATCATGCAGGCCATTGCACCCGCATTGCGCGCGGCAGGGCCGATCATCCCGCTCGCGATCGCTGGCATGGTTTTCGGTTCCGGCATCCTGATGTCGTTTTCGGCGCTGGTGCCGCCCTTGTCGAAGGCGTCGGAGGCGACAGAGATGCTGTTCCCGTTGGCCTTTGTTGAAGGTGGCGCACTGCTTTCCAGCCTGCTCGGTGTCGGTCTGGTGATCCTGTCACATGCACTTTACCGGCGCAGCAGTGCTGCCTTCGTGCTGACGCTGGCGGCACTTGGCGTCGGCATGGCGACGGCCCTTGTCAGCGGGCTGGATTATGAGCGGGCAGGTGGGTTGGCCCTGGTTGCCGCGATCCTGCTGCCGTTCAGGTCAGAGTTTCGCCGCCGCTCCAGCCTGCTGCATGAACCGCTTTCGCAACATTGGCTGCTGTTGCTTGGGCTTTTGGTTGTGTCGTGCAGCTTCGTGCTGGTCTTCACTGCCAAAAGTACGGCGTTTTCGAATGAGATTTGGTGGAAATACGCGGTGGATGCCCATGTACCGCGGGCGTTGCGGGCCGGTTTGCTGGGGGCCGTCTCGCTTTCGGCGGTGGTGCTGGTTCTGTTGATGCGCGCGCCGCGGGTGATCCCGAATTTGCCTGATGCTGTGACGCTGGCCCAGGCGCGCGCCATCATCGCCCAGACCGCAGAGCCGGAGGCGGCATTCGCGCTGAGTGGGGATAAGGCATTGATTTTCAGCGACGATGGGGCTGCTTTCATCATGTATGCGGTGCAAGGCCGGTCATGGATCGCGCTGGGTGGGCCGGTTGGCCCCGATGACAGCGCGCAGGAAGTGGGTTTTGCCTTTACCGACGCCGCCCGCGCTGCTGGCTCCCGACCGGTGTTTTACGAAGTGTCGGTTGAAGCGTTGCCCCTGATGCTGGATCTGGGCATGAACCTGTTCAAGATGGGCGAAGAAGCGGTCGTTGACCTGCGTGGGTTTTCACTCGATGGACCCGAGCGCAAGAAACTGCGCAGCGCGCACAGCCGCGCCCTGCGCGACGGGTTGACGCTAACCCGCGTTCCGCCGCCGCATGACCCAGAATTGCTGAGACGGCTGCGAAGTGTTTCTGACGGGTGGCTCGCCGAGAAACACGCATCGGAGAAGGGGTTTTCCGTCGGGCGGTTTGATGAGGCGTGGCTCAACCAAGGTGATCTGGCGTTAATCCGGTATCAGGGCGAGGTGGTGGCGTTCGCGAATATTCTGACCGGGGGCACGCAGCAGAATGCCGCCATCGACCTGATGCGCTATACCGATGCTGCACCCAAAAACACGATGGATTTCATGTTTATCGAACTGATGTTGCAACTGCGCACGGGCGGTTTCACCCAATTCTCACTCGGCATGGCGCCGTTGTCGGGGATCGACGCGGGGCCGAATGCGAAAACATGGAACCGTCTGGGCGCGATCGTTTACCGCCACGGCGCGCATTTCTACAATTTCAAAGGCTTGCGGGCGTTCAAGGAAAAGTTTGATCCGGAGTGGCGGCCCCGCTACCTCGCTGCTCCCTCCACCATCGCACCGATTGTGCCACTGAAAGATGCCAGCCTGCTGATTGCGGGCGGTGCCAAAGAGCTGCTGCGGCCAAAATGACGCCGGGGTTTGGCTGGAACTGGCGGTGCGGAAATGGTGCCCCCATACGGATTCGAACCGCAGACCCTCTGATTACAAAGAACTTACTGATGAAACCGAGCACACCGGAATACGTCATAAAAACAAGGTAAAGCACTGTTCTGCAACGAAAAACATCTGGTCAACCTATAGTTGTATACCGTAGTATGCCGTTACTGAATGTTGCAGAGGATGTTGCAGAGAAATGCCAAACCATAGCCTGACCAAACGCCCGGACGTTGCGAAGATCAAACCAACCCCCGGCAAGACAATCATGTATTCCGACCCTTCGATCAAAGCCGACCCTGATGCGCGCGGCATCCGGCTTGCAGTCGGCGCGACCACGAAGACGTGGGTGCTGTCAAAGCGCATTAATGGCAAGGTGCGCTCCATCACACTTGGCGCATGGCCATACTTGCCCACCGTCTTCGCCGCCCGTGATGTAGCGGTCGAAAAGATGGAGGCTGTCACCACCCGCACGGACGCCGCATCGACCGGCATCAACACGCTGGGCGATGCGCTTGAGTCCCATATCAGACGCTCAAATGCCTCTGAAAGAACAAAAGGTGAATACCGGACGCAAGTGCGCAACAACATGGCCGATTTGTTCGAGATGAAGATCGAAGACATCACGCTTGATCACCTTGAGGCAGCAGTTATGCGCCACAAAGGCGTTGCCACTCAGAAACACCTAGCCCAGATCATCCGAACGTCGTTTAAACGTGCGGCTGCTGTCCGCCGCTGCTTCAATGTCGCGGACGATCTGAAAGTCGATACCAAGACCTACCAGCCCGACAACTCGGTCAAGTTCGACGCGGATGAGCGGTGGCCTGCCCTCGATCTAATTGAGGCGAAAAGGGCTTCCAACCAGATCATTGCAGCCGCCTTCGAGTTGATGCTGTTCACGGGCCTCCGCGCCGGAAACGTAATTACCCCGCGCTGGGACGATATTGATCTCACAGCGCGCAAGCTCCGGGTCGCACGATTGAAGAACGGGCGCGTGGGTATGTTCCCCTTAGCTGACCGCGTTGTCGCCTTGCTTGAGGCGCTGCCGAAGCACAGTGAATGGGTCTTCCCGCAGCATGATACCGAGAAACATATCTACCACCCAGACCGATTGTCAGACGGCGGCAATGTCTTGCGCCCGCACGATTGCCGCCGCCTGTTTACGACTGCCGCCCGCCGCGCTGACCTGCCCGCATACATCATCGACCAGTTGCGCGGTGACGTGGAGAAAGGTGTGCAAGGAATCTACGATCAGGGATCGGCAGCGCATCGGCACGCCAACGCCATCGCGAAACAGATTGAGGTGGAATGTGGGGCAGTACCTTCTTCGAATGTTGTCCAGATCGGAGGCAGGCGCTAATGTGGTCACGCGTCGGTGTCGCTGTGCGGCTGAACCAACCGGCGTGACCATATTCGATCCATCAGGGGCTGGTGGCGGATCGTATGAAGGCATCCGCCAGCACATCAACAGGCCTGCGTCTAATCTGAACGTGAAGGAACCTGTCGATGGAAGAAATCACACAAGAAATCCGTGCGCTTCGTGATGAAGTGCGCGCTTTGCAGGTCAAGCAAAAGCTGCCTGACCTCATGACGCCCGCGCAGTGCGCGGAATACCTGAACCGTTCCGAGGAAGTGCTTTACCTCTGGCGCAAGGAACGCAATGCAGGCGCACAAAGCGGCCCGCCATTCCTGCACATATCGAGCCGGACAATCCTGTATGATCGGGAGGACGTTCTCGATTGGGCGCGTTCTCATCGTGTGAACTGAAAAAGGGACGAAGTCGCTATAACCTCGTCCCTCTGTCGGATTCCATCAAAGCAAAGCGAACCCATCGCATCAACAACTCGCTTATATATCATGCTTTGATGGAATCCGACCAGAAAACAAGGTAATAGCGTCTGCAAGGAAGAAGCAGATGCAAATTTCACGTGTTTATGGTATTTCGAAACCGAGTATTCGAAAAATTCTTCGGCCCGATGGCACGGAGGTAAAGAAGCAGTTGCCTGACGGCTCCGAGGTGTCACCGATTGACTGGCCGACACATTGGTATGGCACAACCCGCGATGTGACAATTGACCAGATTGCCTCGCTATACGAGGGCATCCAGCCGCACGAATGTCTCGTGCTCGGCGGCACGTCAGACGGTCGGAACGTCACTGATATGCGCCGCACCGATTTCCGGCTCCCGCCAGCGGACATAATGGTACTTGATGTGGACGGTATGCCTTACGTTGAAGGCCATTCCGACGAAACGCTGCGCGCCGATCCCGAAGGCACCATTCGCGCTCAACTCGCCACGATGATGGGAACGGCATCCGTTGGGGTTGTGCCTACTATCGTGGCACTATCTTCCCGAGCCGGGTTCACAGGTGATTTCCGGGCGCATGTCTGGATCAGCTTGTCAGGCCAATATGCAGCGAAAGACATTGCCGAATGGCAGCGAGCGGCTCCGGTTGAATATCTTGACGCAGGCATTTTTCAGGCTGGGCGCGTGTTATTCGCGGCACCGCCAGAAGTTGACGTTGACCCATTTCCTGTCCGCGTTTTCGAGATTGCGGGCGACCCTACGATGGGTGTTCCGCTTCCGGTCAAATCGACCGAAGGCCTTGTCGAACTCAAGCGGCAATTCAGCCGAGGCAAGCATAGCATCTACAAGATGAACACAGGCCCGCTCCACGCCGGGGAAGGTGGCGTGTCGGGGGAATGCTGGAATTTCATTCTGTCTTGCAAGCGTTCCGGCATGTCGGAGGACGACGCGATTGCTGCACTCCATGACGAGTTCACCCGGCTTGAAGTTCCATCTGCGACATGGAAACGGATGCGCAAGGCGATTAGCGGCACGCCTGACCCTGCGTTGGGCGAAGCGCGGCGCATGTTTCGCGACATGCGCGCGGGCGAGAGCATGGTTTACGGTGAACCTGCCTACCGCGAGCCGGAAACAACACTGTCCGCAGCGTCTGAGGCGCTGAGCCGCGCTGTGCGGGAGCAAATTGATCTGGATGGCGTGTTCCTGAACAAGGTCACATTGGGCGTCGGAAAGACCCACGAGATCGTCGAGCTTGTCACGTCGCGGGATGTGAAGGCGCTGATCCTCGCCCCCAACCATGAGCGGTGCGCCGAGATCGTTTCTCGCCTGAACGATGCTAGGGAGAAACGACTGTATGATGCCTTTGATCAGGTCGGCCAGTTTGACGAGATCGAGGAACACTATCTTGAACGGCCTTGGGCCTCGTGGCGTGGGCGATCTGCCGATGGCATGTGTTCCCGTCTCGACGCCGTGAACGCCGCGTTCCGGGCCGGTGTGTCGGTGCATAAGCATATCTGCGGTTTCCCGTCCTTGGACGAGACTGAGGAAGTGAAAAGGTGTCCGCGTTTCGCATCCTGTGCCTATGCCGATCAGGTCATGAATTTCTGGCGCTATAACTGGGTCGCGCCGGTCGCCATGATCTCGCACCTGTCGCGGATCGCTTCGGATGCCGATGTGGTGATCATCGACGAGGGCTGTGCCGAACGTCTGGCTGGAAACAAGCCGGTCCTGCTTGAGGATCTACTTGCGCCGCGCCCGGACCGCCTCAGTGAACTGTCGCGCAAGGCGCATTGCGATCTACTGGACGACACTCGGACGCTGACCTTTGACGAAGTTCAGGAAGCCCTTGAACTGGAATACGAAGCGAAACCGTCGCCCCATGTTGAACCCGACATGACCGACGAGCAGATCATTGCGAACTGTGAACCGGGATCGTATCGGGCTGGCTGCGTGTCGATCTGGAAGGCGATGCTTGCCCGCATGGAAGGCGGTGAAAATCATCTGCATGTCTTCGCCGAAACCAAGAAAGACGACAATGGCGAGGAGTTCACGCGCTGGTGGGCCGATGTAGCGTGGAGGCGCAAACCGCGACTGCTCGAAAAGGTGGATACCGTGCTGCTTTTCGATGCCACGCCCAACGAGGTTGCGTTGCGGGCGCACTGGCCAGAGATCGAGGTGTTCGAGATCGAAGCACCTAAACTGAATACGCGGGTGGTGCAGGTCACGGATGCCGTGGGCAAGCGGTCGCAGTTGATCAATGATCTCCCGAAGACGGACCCGCAATTCAAGGTCGAGGAAACGCGGGTGAAGAAGGCGCGGGCGCGGCTGGCTTCATGGCTCTTGGCGCAGCCGGGATATACGGTCGTGGTCACGAAGAAAGATCATCGCGAAGCCATTGAAAAGGAGCATCGGTTCAAGCGCGTCGTGTTCGCGCACCACGGAGCAGTTGAGGGCAAGGACGTTTGGGACTTTCCAGATGGCAAACGTCTGCATGGGGTGGACGTTGATAACTTGGTTGTCCTTGGTCGGAATGCACCGCCACCTTATGAGCTTGAGGCGATTGCGCGGCGGCACCATGCAGACGAGGACGCCGTGAAAAAGATGGGATGGTATCGCACCGAGAATTGGGAACTTGGCGGCGGCGTGGCCGGGTATCGGTTGCGCCATGACGATCCGCGCGTGGATGCCGTGTTGAAGAATGTGGCCGTCGATAGCCTGATGCAGGCGGTCGGGCGGATGCGGTCTGTGCGCCGCGAGAAGATGGGCCGGGTGTTCATCATGCACTCGATGCGGCTCGACATTGAGGTGGACGAATGCGTTTCAAGCGCGGAAGTGATGCGTCGGGTTGGCGATGTGACGCTGCTGTCGCCCAAGGAAGTTGATCGTGTTTTTGGTGGCGGGGGTGCAGCAACGCGTCGTGCGCTCAAGCACGTTGAACCAACTCACAAGTATCGCATGAAGGACAAGGCGGCGCAGCCGAAGCCGTATCTGTGCGCGATTGCGGCGGGTGCGGACGTGGATCAGTGCATGGCTGACTTGGGCGCGGTTTGGTGGGAAGCGGTGTCGGCGGGGTAAATGCGCACTTCTCTTATACAGTACTATAGTAGAGAAGTGCGCAGTTACTGGTTCAACCGTATAAGACGCTGCCCCGCGCGGGCTTTGCTCCTGAAAGCGCGGTTGGGTAGCGCAGTCGTTGTTGCGATGATCTGCTGACACTTACAGCAGGATAATGCCATGACCGACTACCTATCGCCTTTCTGGAACCGCTACGGCGGCTGGAACATGACTGACCCGAAGTACATCTTGGAATGGTACGCCACGCGCCACGACAAGGATCATCCAGATCGCTGTGCCGAGACGGACGACATGTTCCGGCGTATGTATGAGGATATGGTCGAGTATACGCGGCTGGTTCGCGATCCGAAGACGCGGGATAGCGTGCCGCATTACATGGGCGGGTGATGCCACGAAGCGTGCCACTGTCACTCGGGGCGGTCTATCCGTGATACGTCAACAATGCTGACATAGTTTGCGACAGACCAATTGATTGACGATCAATCATGCCGGTGAATTGCACTTGCTCATCAAGCGGTTGGTGTCGCTCTGCAACAGTGCTGCAACATCAAACAGCGATCAATTCGCATATACATACCAACACCTTTTAGGACCCCCTCCCGCTGACGTGGAAACCCGGCCCCACAGTCGGAAAGATTTCAGCAAAAATCTATGACCGCCCCCAATCGCCATCACAGCCCCCGCCCGCTAGGCGCGTGCGGCGCAACGTGCC
>NZ_JAKDLJ010000373.1 GCF_030452865.1 Pseudorhodobacter sp. | reverse complement strand
GTTGGTTTCATCAGCATCACATATATTAATCATTGACGGGGGAACAGGGGTGGCCCCGGCGGATTGTCGGCAATCATTGCAGGACTGAAACAAAATTCTCGGCGCTGTCTGGCTTTCGCGCCATAGGTGCTGGGTCGCTCCGTTATTGCTGATAAGCAAAGTTATGTAATATACTTTGGGGGCGTTTGCGATTGCGGCACTGGCGGGAGGCCGTCGAGCCGATGATGGGTTAACGAGCCAACGCCGAAATAAAGTGTTTTTGTCAGCTTTACAAATCCGATCAAATAACTAAGGTATGTCGAAATGAACCGACATGATGGAGCGCCTATGCTACGACGCCTTCTTGCAACCCTGACAACCCTGGCACTTGCGACAGCGGCGCAGGCCGATAACCGGGCGGAGGTCGTCAAGACCTACGCCGATATCGCCGAGGCTGGCTATCAAGACAGCCTAACCGCAGCACAGGGTCTTGCCACTGCCATCTCCACCCTGATTGACGCGCCAAGCGAGGAGAGCCTGACTGCCGCCCGTGCCGCTTGGCGCTTTGCGCGCGAGCCTTACATGCAGACCGAAGTATTCCGCTTTGGCAATCCGATTGTGGATGACTGGGAAGGCAAGGTGAATGCCTGGCCGTTGGATGAAGGGCTGATCGACTATGTTGACCCCGGATATTTCGCCGCCGCCGAAAACGAACAGGGCACGCTGAACGTCATCGCCAATACCCATTTCACTTTGTCCGGCAAGGAGATTGACGCGAGCAAGATCACGCCGGCGCTGCTTTCCGATGTCTTGCAGGAGGCTGGTCAGAACGAGGCCAATGTCGCCACCGGCTATCACGCCATCGAATTCCTGCTTTGGGGTCAGGATCTGATTAGCGATGCGCCGCAAGCAGGTCAGCGGCCCTACACCGACTTTGTGCAAGGGAACGGTTGTACCAACGTCAATTGCGACCGCCGTGCGGCATATTTGCAGGCTGCCACAGACCTGCTGTTGTCCGATCTGGATTGGATGGTTCAGCAATGGGCGCCGTCGGGCGATGCGCGCCTTGCGGTGACTGACAACCCGAACGCCGGCCTTGCGGCGATTCTGACCGGCATGGGTAACCTTTCCTACGGTGAAATGGCGGGCCAACGGGTGAAACTCGGCCTGATCCTGCATGACCCGGAGGAGGAGCATGATTGCTTTTCCGACAACACGCCGGAGAGCCATTATTTCGATGTTCTGGGGGTGCAGAACGTCTATCTTGGCCGCTACAGGCGGTTGGATGGCAGCGAGGTCAGCGGCCCTTCGCTGAAAGATGCGCTGGCGGAAAAGGATGGCGAATTGGCGAAGACTCTGGCGACGGATATTGACGCCACGCTTACGGCGACACAGGCGTTGCGCGATGCTGCGGCAAACGGGCAATCCTATGACATGATGCTGCAGGCCGGAAATGATGACGGTGCCGCCAAGATCAACGCGGTTGTCGATGGGTTGGTGACCCAATCGCGCGCGATTGAGCGGGCGTCGACCGTGCTGGAACTCGCCGGTGTTGTTGTTGAAGGAGATGAGACGCTTGAACAGGGTGGTGAAGTGTTCAAGTGAGCAAACCCGCTGCATCAAACGCTAAAACCTTGGCTATCGGGGCGCTGATAGCCATTGCCTTAGTGGCAAGTGGGTCCACCACAATTTTCGCGCAGGATTTGCACGATTTGCAACTGCCGCTGTTGCCACGCAGCGCGGAGGAGGCCGCGCGGATTGCCAAGGTGACGGCCCCGACACAGGATTTCTCCGAACCCGAAAAGTTTGAACAAAAGCCCGCCGGGGCGGCAACCGTCAGGGCGCGCGATACTGCGGATGCGTTTTCCGACCCTTCGGCCAATATCGGGCTTGAGGGTCGGATGACCTTCAACCTTGGCAATGGGTTGTTTACCAAGCCTTGGGTTTCCTCCCCCTCCTCTACCACGGCGTCAGACGGGCTTGGCCCGATCTTCAACGCCCGCGCCTGCCAGTTGTGTCACCTGAAAGACGGGCGCGGAACGCCGCCGAACAACCCGGATGAGGCCGCCGTTTCGTTGTTCCTGCGCCTGTCTCTGCCCGCCGATCACACGGCGGAGGCGGAAGCGATCGAAGGCTGGCTCTCCACGCAAAACGACCCGGTCTATGGCGGTCAGTTGCAGAATTTCAGCCTGCCGGGCATCCCGGCCGAAGGGCAGATGACCATCAGCTACACCGACCGACCGATGACACTTGCGGGTGGTGAAGTCGTGACGCTGCGTGCGCCGAAATACGGCATTTCCAACCCCGGCTATGGCCCTATCAACCCAGCACTTATGATGTCGCCGCGCATTGCGCCGCAGATGATCGGCTTGGGGTTGCTGGAGGCGATCCCGGCTGCGGATATTCTGGCTGGGGCTGACCCGGATGATGCCGATGGTGACGGTATCTCTGGCCGCCCCAATATCGTGATGTCAGCAGAATTTGGCGTACCGATGCTGGGGCGCTTTGGGCATAAGGCGGGCATGCCGACCATCCGCGAACAGTCTGCGGGGGCATTTTCGGGTGACATGGGGCTTTCGACGCCGCTGCACCCTTCAGGTGCGGGCGATTGCACCACGCCGCAAACAGCCTGCATGGCCGCCCCCGATGGGGCCGACCCGAAAGACGGGTTGGAGGTCAGTGCGGACTCGCTTGAACTCGTGACCTTCTATTCCCGCAATCTTGGGGTGCCGGAACGTCGCGATATGGCTGATGCAGAGGTGCTGCATGGCAAAGAGCTGTTCTATTCCACCGGTTGCATCGCCTGTCATACGCCGAAATTCGTGACGGGCCGGATGGATGGCGATGTGGCGCAGAGTTTTCAGTTGATCTGGCCCTATACTGACCTTCTGCTCCATGACATGGGCGATGGTCTTGCCGACAACCGCCCCGAAGGCCGCGCTGATGGGCGTGAATGGCGCACCGCACCGCTTTGGGGTATTGGGTTGACGGGGCTGGTTTCAGGCCACACCAACTATCTGCACGATGGTCGCGCGCGCAGCCTGATGGAAGCGATCCTCTGGCATGGCGGTGAGGCACAAGCCGCGCGCGATACCGTGACCAACCTGCCGAAAAGCGACCGTGACGCCCTGATCCGCTATCTTGAAAGCCTTTGAACCATGCGCCTGATTGCCTTTGCCTTGCTTTTTCTGCCCTTGCCCGCCTTGGCGGATGCGGTTGTTGACCGTGTTGTTGACGATGTCGCCCTTCCTGCCGTGACGCGATTTGCCGATGTCACCGGGCATCTCGCAGAGGCGGCGCAAAGCGATTGCACCGCCACGAGCGCGGATCTTGTAACTGCGTGGAACGACGCGATGGATGTGTGGTTCGCGGTCCAACCCCTGCGGACTGGCCCTTTGGAGGATGCAGCACTGCGTCAGTCGATTGCCTATTGGCCAGACACCCAAGGCCACCGGCAG
>NZ_JAKDLJ010000043.1 GCF_030452865.1 Pseudorhodobacter sp. | reverse complement strand
TTTATATCCATCAGCCGATGCGAAGCGGCCATGATATCCACGGTGCGCGCGTCGATCCGGACCGAAGTTCCGGTCCGCCAGTCGCGCATGAAGTGATTGATCTCCGCGAGGGCTTCCTTGATGTAGTCCCCTTCGATCCAATAGATCGTATCCATGGTTTCACCGGTCCGCCCGGAATACATCTTGATACGTCGGATATCGCCCGCGCCGCGCAAAAAGCCAAAAGCGTTGCTGTATGTAGGTGTCGCAATCACCGCCGTAGCCGCAAATGCGCCCAGCAGCCCACGCCGCGAGATCATCGTTGCATTGTCATTCGTCATTCTGAGCGCCTGTCCCGTCGCTGGTATTCTACCACTGTTTGCCAGTGGTCTTACTGCTACTTTTTCCAAGTGCCCTTGCCTTATGGCATAGCTCGAATCGTAACCCAAGTGCAGATCGACCACGGTTCCATTGTTCAATCACAATCGGCAAAAAATTGCTTAAAATGGCCCGTGACCGCTAAAACTGTAGCAAAAAAACGCCATGTGCCTGAATTGCGACAGTTTGAACCCTGTTAATGGCTTTGTGAGTGGACAGACACAGCATCTTGACCGATTCTGATCGCAGAACGCTTGGTCTTGGGGATGTTATGGTTTGTTCGTTGCGGCGCCGGTCAGGTTTGACCACGGGCGCAGGATTTTTTTTGATGTCTTTGATGCTGTCAGGCGCGGGCATCGCGCCGGTTGCAGCGCAGACAAATATTTCGTTCGCAGTCGCCAAGGAAATCGACGCTTTCAGCAAATCGGTAGCTTCTGCGGTGGCTGCGGCGGATGACAAGGAAATCGCGGAATATTACCGCGATACCGATTACGCGCCGATCTGGACCGGTGAAGGTCAGGAAGGTCGGCGTTCGGCTTTGCTCAGCGCGCTTGCCGGGGCGGGGGCGCATGGTTTGCCAGTTCGTCGCTATGATCCGGCGGCTTTGATCGCGGCTTCACATGCGGTGCGGACCGAAGGTGATCGCGGGCGGCTTGACGTGATGATGACCGAGGCGCTACTGGACTACGCGCATGACGTGCAGACCGGGGCGCTGACGCCCGGCAAGGTCATTCCTTTGATCAAGCGTGAAGTGCCGTTGCGCGACCGCCGCGCCAATATTGAGGCATTTGTGCGCGGCGAGCCTGTCGCCTTCCTCAAATCCCTGCCGCCGAAAACCCAGGCCTATGCGCAGCTGATGCGGGCCAAGTTTGAACTCGAACAACTGGTCGCCAATGGCGGTTGGGGGCCGAAGGTCGATGCGAAATCGCTGAAGCCCGGCAATACCGGGCCTACGGTGCTGCAACTGCGGGATCGGCTGATCGCGCTGAACTACATGCCGCGTTCGGTCACGGCGAGCTATGATGCCAGCATGCAAAAAGCGGTACAGAGCTTCCAGGTCGATATGGGCCTGACACCGGACGGCGTTGCGGGTGCCTCTACCATCCTCGCGATCAACACCGACCCACAGACTCGGTTGGAGGCCGTGGTTGTCGCGATGGAACGCGAACGCTGGATGAACATCCCGCGCGGCAAACGGCATATCTGGGTCAACCTGACCGATTTCACGGCCAAGATCGTCGATCATGGCCGGGTGACATTTTCGACCCGTTCGGTGATCGGGGCCGACAGTGCCGACCGGCAGACGCCGGAATTTTCCGATGAGATGGAATACATGGTGGTCAATCCGTCATGGAATGTACCGCGTTCGATCACCACAAAAGAATATCTGCCGATGATGCAGCGCAACCCGAATGCGGCGGGGCATCTGAAAATCATCGACAGCCGGGGCCGTGTCGTGCCGCGTTCCGCGATCAATTTCGCGGGCTACACCGCGCGCAACTTCCCGTATGCAATGCGGCAGGCGCCTTCAGACGGCAATGCGCTGGGTCTGGTGAAATTCATGTTCCCGAACCCCTACAACATCTATTTGCATGACACCCCGTCGAAATCGCTGTTTCAGCGGGAGGTGCGGGCGTTCAGCCATGGCTGTATTCGGCTTGGCGACCCGTTTGATTTCGCCTATGCCCTGCTTGCGATGCAGACGGATGATCCGGTGGGTCTGTTCAAGTCCTATCTGAAAACCGGGCGCGAAACCAATGTGAAGCTGGAGCATCCGGTGCCGGTGCATCTCGTCTATTTTACCGCCTATCCGTCGCCGAAGGGCCGCATCGAATATCGCAATGATGTTTACGGGCGTGACGCCACGATTTTTCGGGCCTTGACCGCCGCCGGGGTGGTACTGGGGCCGCATCAGGGCTAAATCCAACCAAAGGGGCAAGGTTTTCCCCGATGGAAGGAAGCGAAGATGGCGCATAGCATTGCAGAAATCGCGCAGGCGCTTGGGGCGACCGCAGCGGGGGACGTATCGCTGACAATTTGCGGCGCGGCAGAACCTGCTTCCGCCGGGGCGGACGATCTCGCGCTGGCGATGGACCCGAAATATGCGGATGGTATCGGCAAGGGCGCGGCGCGGGCGGCCCTGTTGTGGCAAGGTGCCGATTGGCAGGCACTTGGGCTGCAAGCGGCGATTTTTGCGCCGCGTGGTCGTTTGGCGATGGCGGGGTTGACGCGGTTGCTGGATGCAGGCCCGGTGATCGCGCCGGGGATCCATGCGATGGCGCTGGTGGACCCATCGGCAAAGATCGCGGACGGGGCGGCGATTGGCCCCTTTGTGGTGATCGGGGCGGATGTGGTGATTGGTGCGAATGCCCGGATTGCCAGCCATGTTTCCATCGCCGAAGGTGCGCGGATCGGGGCGGACGCGCTGATCCTGCAAGGTGCCAGAATTGGCGCGCGGGTGGTGATCGGGGACCGCTTTATTTGCCAACCCGGCGCAGTGATCGGCGCGGATGGGTTTTCCTTTGTGACACCCGAAAAATCCGGGGTGGAGGAAATTCGCCAGACCCTTGGCCAGCGCGCAGAAGTCAATGCACAATCCTGGGGGCGGATACATTCACTTGGCGCTGTAACTATCGGGGATGACGTGGAAATCGGCGCAAACGCGTGCATTGATCGCGGCACGATCCGTTCAACTTCAATCGGGGACGGCAGCAAGTTGGATAATCTGGTGCATGTTGGCCATAATGTGCAGGTCGGGCGCGATTGCCTGCTCTGCGGGCAGGTCGGAATTGCTGGGTCCAGCCAGATTGGGGACCGCGTGGTTCTGGCAGGGCAATGCGGGGTGAATGACAATATCTTTGTCGGAAATGATGTGATCGCGGGGGGAGGCACCAAGATTTTCACCAATGCGCCCGCCGGTCGGGTGCTGCTCGGCTATCCTGCGGTCAAGATGGAAACGCATCTGGAAATGCAAAAGGCCTTGCGTCGCTTGCCGAGGATGATGAAAAATCTGTCACAATCCCCGGATAAAGGCTGACCACGGGTTGCTGGAAGGGCAGGCAATGATCGAAACAGTGGAATATAAAGTGCGTGAGATCATCGCAGAACTGGCGGTTCTGGATATCAAGGATGTGAGCCGTGACAGCACGCTTGAAAGCCTCGGTGTCGATAGCCTTGGCTTGGTCGAGGCGATTTTCGCGATTGAGGAAGCGTTTGATATTTCGGTGCCGTTCAACGCCAACAACCCGGCGGAGAGCGTCTTCGATATCTCCTCGGTCGGGTCGATTACTGCCGCCGTGCAGGAGCTGATTGATCAGCAAGCGCCATGAAACGGGTGGTGATCACCGGGGCCGGGACGATCAACGCGCTGGCCTATGATGTGCCGGGGACTTTGCAGGCGTTCCGCGATGCGCGCTGCGGGATTTCCGAACTGGATATCCGCGATGTCGACCGGTTGTCGGTCAAGATCGGCGGGCAGGTGCATGGCTGGGATGCAGAGGCGCATTTCAACCGCCAGCAGATTGTTCTATTTGACAAATTCACCCAGTTCACCCTTTTGGCGGCACGGCAGGCGATCGCGCAATCCGGACTCAGCTTTGACGGTAATCTTGGTTATGAGACCGGCGTGGTACTTGGCACAGCAGGCGGCGGCGTCAACACCTGGGATGAAAATTACCGCGTGGTCTATGAAGAAGGCAAGAATCGGGTGCATCCGTTTGTCGTGCCGAAACTGATGAACAATGCCGCCGCGAGCCATGTCTCGATGGAGTTCAACCTGCGCGGGCCAAGCTACACCGTCGCCACCGCCTGCGCCAGTTCCAACCATGCGATGGGGCAGGCGTTTCATATGGTGCGGTCGGGGATGAGCCGGGTGATGGTGACCGGAGGGGCCGAATCAATGCTGTGTTTCGGTGGCATCAAGGCCTGGGAAGGGCTGCGCGTGATGTCGAAAGAGGCGTGTCGCCCGTTTTCGCTGACCCGCAACGGCATGGTGCAGGGCGAAGGCGCTGCGATGTTCGTGTTTGAGGAATACGACCATGCGCGGGCACGCGGCGCGGAGATTTTGGCCGAAGTGATCGGGTTTGCCATGAGTTCGGACGCCGCCGACATCGTGATGCCATCGAAACAAGGGGCGGCGCGCGCGATTGCCGGGGCGTTGCGCGATGCGCGGCTGAACCCGTCGGATGTCGGCTACATCAACGCGCATGGCACCGGCACGGCAGCGAATGACAAGACGGAATGCGCGGCGGTCGCGGATGTGTTCGGTGCGCATGCCGATCATCTGATGATATCCTCGACCAAATCCATGCATGGGCATTTGATTGGCGGCACCGGGGCTGTGGAGCTTCTGGCCTGTATTATGGCGCTGCGCGACGGCGTGATTGCGCCGACCATTGGTTATGAGGAACCGGACCCCGAATGTGCGCTGGATGTGGTGCCGAATGAGGCGCGCGAGGCGCGGGTGGAGGTTGCGATTTCCAACGCCTTCGCTTTCGGCGGATTGAACGCGGTTCTGGCGTTGCGCCGGGTCTGAGCGGCGGCAGGGGGCGCTGCCCCCTCTGGCCCTGAAGGGCCATTCACCCCTGGGATATTTTTTGAACAGATGATGGGTCAGAGGTGAGGAGCCGGTCTTGGACCTTGGCTATTCGCTGCGCGTCAAAGCGTTTCGACTTGAAGCTGAATGAACTACCGCTGACTGACATCAGAGATTTCAACACGTTGGCTGATGAATGATGTTTCGCGTTGAAGTCGAAAGCTCTGTCAGCTGAGCGGTTTCAGCCATTCAGCGCCAAAGGCACCGGGCGTTCGTCTGCCTTCCCTCCGGTTCGAAGGGAAGGCAGACAGGTTCAGTTGCCATTCGCCGCATTGACCGCATCATAGCCTGCGGTGAAGCCGTTCAGCGAGACTGTCAGTTCGACTTTCTGATCCGGAGCAACGACGGGGACGATGGTGATCTTGGCCGCCGCACCCTTTTTGAAGCCATCGAGCTCACCCTGAGTGAAGCCGATACGCGAGATGCAGCCGATGTTTGAACACCAGGAGAACGGATAGACCCGTGGTTTGGAGCCGTCGACTGTCATGGTCAGGGCGGCTGTCAGCAAGGTTTCCAAGGGGACGATGACCGTGGCACCGGCAGTGGCCTGCTGGCCTTTGGGCAAGCCGAAGATCGAGATTTCGGCAACAGCGGTGTCGGTCTTGTCCTTGAGCAATTGGTAAAGTTGGCACGGATCGGCGCCATCGGCGGTTTTCACGCAACGCTGTTCCCATGCGCCGAAACTGGCCTGAGGGTCGGGCGACCCGAGCCCATCGGCGGGCGCACCGGCTTCGGTCCCCATCGACAGGCCATCGACGACCGGGGGCGTTGCCGCGTCTCCGGTTGTGGGGGCTGGCGTCGTGGTTTCGGGCGCGGTTGTGGTACCTTCGGTCGTGGGCGTGGTGGTTTCGGGCGCAGGCGTGGTGTCCTGCGCGAAGGCAACGCTGCCCATGATCAGGCAGACCGAGGTGGCGAGAAGCTGTGCGGTTCTTGTCAGGGACATATCAATCCAGTCCTTCAATGTGTTCGGTGGGGACGTAGCATGCGGTTCGGGGAAAGTCAGTCCCGAAATGCAAAATCTTACGTTTGTGAGCGGCGGGAAGCCGGATATTCCGGCGTCGCAGTTTGCACTGACCGGCTGGAACCGGTTGCAAAAGTAAAGGGCCGGCGAACCGGCCCTTCTTTTCGAATTTTTGCTCCCTGTCGGACTGGCCGACTTCATGGAAACGGACGCTACGGCTTATTGTCATGGCCGTCAACAGGGAATCTGAAGCGATTTGAAACTTGCTTGGGGTACAAAAAAACCGCGCCTTTTCAAGGGCGCGGCCAGTTCAACAGGGAGGAGGTTAGTTCAACAGCGCTTCGTGATGCCCTTGAACAAGATCGACTCTGGCACATCGAAGTTAACAATGTATTTTGACTGCACGGATTTGCGGATGCCGGGTGCATCCATAGGTTGAAAGGAGTGTCGCGTGTCGGAAAATGGTGCAATTTTCGTTGGTGGGGGCGGTGAGGCCTACGCTGTGCCGCAACACCTGCTTTTGGGCTTTGGCAACCGACACGGGCTGATCGCGGGGGCGACCGGGACCGGCAAAACCGTGACCTTGCAAATTCTGGCCGAAGGGTTTTCCGCGGCGGGGGTGCCGGTGTTCATGTCGGACGTGAAAGGTGATCTGTCGGGGGTGGCGGTTGCCGGGTCCGAAAGTTTCAAGCTGCATGATGCTTTCATGAAGCGGGCGGCGACCATTGGCTTTGATCTGAAATACGCGGGCTTTCCGGTCACGTTCTGGGATCTTTACGGCAAGCAGGGTCATCCGTTGCGGACCACGGCGGCTGAAATGGGGCCGCTGCTGTTGTCGCGCCTGTTGGAACTGACCGAGCCGCAGGAAGGCGTGATGAATGTCGCGTTCCGGATTGCGGATGATCAGGCGTTGCCGCTGCTCGATCTGAAGGATCTGCGCGCGATGCTGACCTTTATTGCAGAGAATGCCACCGAAATCAGCACGAAATACGGGCTGGTTTCGACCAGTTCCATTGGCGCGATCCAGCGCCGTTTGCTTGTGCTGGAGAATCAGGGTGGCGAAAAGCTGTTTGGCGAGCCGGCGTTGCAACTGGCGGATTTGATGCGGGTTGACCCCGATGGGCGCGGGCGCATCAACATTCTGGCGGCGGATCAGTTGATGGGGGCGCCGGTGCTCTATTCGACCTTCCTGTTGTGGCTGCTGTCGGAACTGTTTGAGGAATTGCCGGAGATCGGCAATCCGGACAAGCCGAAACTGGTGTTCTTTTTTGATGAGGCGCATCTGCTGTTCAATGGTGCGCCGAAAGCCCTGGTCGACAAAGTGGAACAGGTGGTGCGTTTGATCCGGTCAAAAGGTGTGGGGATTTACTTCATTACCCAAAAGCCTGCCGATGTTCCGGACAATGTACTGGCGCAGCTTGGCAACCGGGTGCAACACGCATTGCGGGTGTTCACCCCGCGCGACCAGAAGGATTTGAAGCTGGCGGCGCAGACCTATCGTGCGAACCCGCGCTTTTCAACGGAAGACGCGATCAAGGAAGTCGGGACGGGCGAGGCGGTGACATCGTTTCTAGAGGACAAAGGGATCCCCGGTGTGGTGGAGCGGACATTGATCAGACCGCCGAGCAGTCAGTTGGGGCCGATTGACGCCGCCACCCGCGCCGCCTTGATCGCGGCATCGCCCTTTGTCGGGAAGTACGAGGCCGAGGTTGACCGCGATTCGGCGTTTGAACGACTTGCGGCGCGGGCGGATGCGGCGGCAAAGGCGGCGGCGACCTCGGAGGCGCAGGCGGCAAAACCGGGGGGCACCGGGGATTTCCATATTGATGAGACGGAATTCAACTCTGCGCGACGCTACGACGGTGGACGGGCGGCGGCACCAAAACAAGCCACGCGCAAGTCGTCAGGTGACAGCGTGACGGAGGCATTTGCCAAGAGTTTTGCGCGACAATTGGGCAGCAAAAGTGGGCAAGCCATCGTGCGCGGGATATTGGGATCACTGTTCAAGCGGCGGTAGCCCGTCGCCCCTGCCGCGTTTGCGGCGGGGTCAGGCGTGGTCGATACGTTTGAAATTGCGGGCGATATGAGCGGTTTGTTCCGCCCATATCGTACTTTCGGTGCGAGTTTGATGCGCTTTGAAGGCGTCTGCATCAACGAAAGCTTCATCCAGCGTCCAGACCATGAATTCGTTACTGGGAGTGACTTCGAATTTCAGACATCCGGATTCGGCGCGGCTTAGCCGGATATGCTCCGGCAGGTAGGTTTGCACCAGCTCCGCCTCGGCAGGTGTTGCACAGGTCAGCGTTCCGGTCAGCGTGGTCATTCCCATTCAATGGTTCCCGGTGGTTTTGAGGTAATGTCGTAAGTGACCCGGTTGATCCCTTGAACCTCATTGATAATCCGTGTGGCGGTTTCACCAAGGAAATCATGGGTGAACGGGAAGTAATCGGCGGTCATGCCGTCAACGGACGTGACCGCGCGCAAGGCGCAGGCGAAATCATAGGTCCGCGCGTCGCCCATCACGCCCACCGTGCGAACGGGGAGTATGGCGACGAAAGCCTGCCAGATGTCATCATAAAGCCCGTGTTTGCGGATCTGGTCGATGAAAACCGCATCGGCCTTCTTGAGAATTTCCAGCTTCTCAATGGTGATTTCGCCGGGGCAGCGGATGGCAAGACCGGGGCCGGGGAACGGGTGGCGGCCGATGAAGGAAGGCGGCAGGCCGAGTTCGCGACCCAGTGTGCGCACCTCATCCTTGAAGAGTTCGCGCAAGGGTTCAATCAGTTTCAGGCCCATCTTTTCTGGCAAACCGCCGACATTGTGGTGGGATTTGATGGTAACGGAGGGACCGCCCGAAAAGCTGACCGATTCGATGACATCGGGGTAAAGCGTGCCTTGGGCGAGAAATTCCGCCCCCTCAATCTGATTGGCGTATTTCTGGAAAACGTCGATGAACAAGCCGCCGATGATCTTGCGCTTGGTTTCAGGGTCGGAGACACCAGCAAGTCTTCCGAGGAAAAGGTCAGATTCGTCGGCATGGATCAGCGGGATGTTGTAATTGTCGCGGAACATCCTGACGACTTCATCCGCCTCATTCAGCCGCAGCAGTCCGTGATCGACGAAAACGCAGGTGAGTTGGTCGCCGATGGCTTCATGGATCAGCACGGCGGCAACCGAGGAATCCACGCCGCCCGACAGGCCACAAATCACCCGCTTGTCGCCGACCTGTTGCTTGATTTTGGCAATGGCGTCTTCGCGGTAGGCACCCATGGTCCAATCGCCGGAAAAGCCAGCAATGCGCACGAAGTTTTCATAGAATTTGGCACCGTTCGGGGTGTGATGCACCTCCGGGTGGAACTGCACTGCGTAGAAGCGGCGTGCCAGATCGGCGGTAATTGCAAAAGGCGCGTTGGGGGAGGTGCCGTAAACCTCAAACCCCGGTGCGATTTTGGACACATGGTCGCCATGCGACATCCAGACCTGTTCGCGGTCGGTGGCGAACCAGCCGGCGAGCAGATCGGTTTTGGCCTGTGTCGGCGTGACAAACGCGCGGCCGAACTCGGCGGTGCCGTGGCCACGTTCGACCTTGCCGCCGAGGCAGTGCATCATCACCTGCTGGCCGTAGCAGATGCCGAGCAGTGGTACGCCGAGGTCAAACAGCGATCTCGGCGGCATCGGGGCGCCCTCGGAGAACACCGAAGCGGGGCCGCCCGACAGGATTACTGCCTTCGGCGCGAATTCGGCCAGAAATTCATCGGTTACGTTGTTGAAAGGATGAATTTCGCAATAGACGTTCAATTCCCGCAGACGCCGCGCGATCAGTTGCGTGACCTGAGAGCCGAAGTCGATGATGAGAAGGCGTTCGTGATGTGTCATGGCAGGGGAATAAGCGGGCGAGACTCGAATCGCAAGGGGCCAATGCGGCGCATTTTGCCGGGCGGGGCGGGGGGCTTTCCGCCCCCCAAGGCGAGGATTTCATCCGCGCCTCCCCCCGAGGATATTTTTGAACAGATGAAACCGGAGGATGTCGCGGCGGTGAATGTCGGTTTTGAGGGGAAAGTGACGGAAACGGGGATTGGGGGCGCTGGCTTTGGCGGCATAAGGAGCACAAACAACAACGTCAGGAATGGAGTTTTCGCTATGACCGAGGGTGCAGGGCGCAGAGCGCGGGGTGGTGGCGGGTCCGTGCGGCGGGCGGAGCGCACGGCTGTCAGCTTTGACGTGGCGAAATACATCAGCCGCAATATTCCGAACTTCGAGATCCTCAATGAGGAAGCCTTGCAGATCATCGAGCACAATGCCGAGACCGTGCTGGAAGAGATCGGCGTGAATTTCATCGACAACCCGGCAGCACTGGAACGCTGGCGCGCGGCGGGTGCCGATGTGAAGGGGGAGCGGGTGCATATTCCGCGCGGTTTGGCGCGAAAACTGTGCGCAACCGCACCGTCCAGCTTTACCCAGCATGCGCGCAATTCCTCTCGGAATGTCGAAGTGGGTGGGCGTAATCTGGTGCTGGCCCCAGTCTACGGCCCGCCCTTTGTACGCGACCGGACCGGCGGTCGGCGCTATGCCACGATGGCAGATTTCGAGAATTTCGTGAAGCTCGGCTATATGTCGAAATGGTTGCACCATTCTGGCGGCACCGTCTGCGAGCCAACCGATATTCCGGTGAACAAGCGGCATCTGGACATGCTGCGGGCGCATATGGTGTTGTCGGACAAGCCCTATATGGGCTCGGTGACCGAGCCTGACCGCGCGGCGGATTCTGTTGAAATGTCTAAGCTGCTGTTCGGGGCGGATTTCGTTGACCAAAACGTGGTGATGACCTCGCTGATCAACATCAACTCCCCGCTGACCTTCGATTCGACGATGATGGGGGCGTTGGAGGTTTATGCGGCGGCGGGGCAGGCGGCGATCATTTCGCCGTTTATCGTGGGCGGCGCTATGGCACCGGTAACGGTGGCAGGAACGCTGACGCAGGTGTTGGCGGAAGTGCTGGCCGGTGTCGCCTACAGCCAGTTGGTGCGTGCCGGGGCCCCGGTGATCTTTGGCGCGTTTGTGACCTCGATCGACATGAACTCCGGCGCGCCGACCTTCGGGACGCCGGAAGCCGCGCATATCACTTATGGCGCCGGGCAATTGGCGCGGCGGTTGAAGCTGCCCTATCGGTCGGGCGGGGCGTTCTGTGGATCAAAGTTGCCGGATGCGCAGGCCGCTTATGAGAGTGCGAACAGCCTGAACATGGCGCTGCTGGCGGGCGTGAACTTCATGTTGCACGCATGCGGTTGGCTGGAAGGCGGGCTGGTGTCGTCTTACGAGAAATTCGTGATGGATGCGGATCAGTTGGGCACCCTGCATCATCTGGCCCAAGGCGTGATGATGGACACCAACGGGCAAGCGATGGATGCGATTCATGAGGTTGGTCCCGGCGGGCATTACCTGGGGTGTGAACACACGCAGGCCAATTTCAAAACGGCGTTCTGGCGCTCGGACCTGTTTGACTACAAGCCGTTCGAGACATGGTATGAGGAAGGCGCGCGCGACACCGAAACACTGGCGAACAACCGGGTCGCGAAGATGCTGGGGGATTATCAGGCCCCGGCACTGGACGAAGGCATCCGTGAAGCGATTGACGATTATGTTGCGCGCAAGAAAGCCGCCGTGCCGGACGCGTTTATCTGAGAGCCGGCATCACGGCGCTTTGAAAAGGCCCGTCCGCCTGCGGAGGGGCCTTTTTTGCTGCGCTACACGCTGGCGGTTTTGCCCAGAAGCCGCGCCTCGGCCATCATCGCGATCAGCAATTCGACGTGGCGGGCGATGGAATAGCCGGCATCGCCAGCGCGGCGGGTTTCTTCGGCCAATTCTTCGGCGTGGAACAGGCGTGACAGCGCCGTTTCCGGGCTTGGCGGCGCATTCGTGTCGATCAGTCGGCGCAGATCGCGGTCGCGGCGATAATCCTCAATCCCATGGCGTGCGGCGCGAACCAACAGTCTCGGGCGGCGGAGATTGGCGAGAAGCGTGTAGAAATCCGACATTGTAATCCTCCTGAATTTGTCCCGACCATGTTGCCTCAATACAATCAGGCGTTGCGCGGCGCTGATTTTCAGCGAACGCTGCTTTCTCATTTGTTTATGATTTCGAAACAATTATCGACGAATGCGAGGATTTTAACGGATCAATAACCAATGCTACTCAAGGTTGAATATGTCCAGGATCGGACCAAAAGCGCGAAAAGGGCGGCACAAGGCGTTGAGATGGGATCAAACCTGAGTTCGGAATTCTCGCTGCCTGCATGGCTGCCGGATGCGGTAGCCTGTATCTTGACCACACGGAGCAAGGCGTATCCTTGCGTCAACTGGCGCGGCGCGAAGGCTGCCACGCGTCAACCGTGATGCGACAGGTGCGCCGCTATGAAAATCGCCGCGATGATCCGCTGGTCGATGAGGCGCTTGATGCGCTGGGGCGGGTGCAGGAAAATGCCGCATGCAACTCCCGCCGGAAGGACGCCGACACGATGACAGCCCCGATCAGACAGGACAAACTGACACTGGATGAAACCACGATCCAAAGCGAAGGCCGGCGGATTCTGCGCCGGTTGGCCGAAGCGGATACCGTTCTTGCGATCGCGCCGGATATGGAAAAGGCCGCTGTTTTGCGCAGCTATGCCGATGGGCGGACCCTGCGTCTGGCGGTGATTGATCGCAGCCTCGCGCAGGCCTTTGCCTTGAAAGACTGGATCCATTGCGAAAAGCCGGGGCGGGTCTCAACCTATCACATCACGCCGACCGGGCGCATGGCCTTGCGCCAGATGGGGGCTGGCGGGAAAGGTATGGCGGAAGCACCCGCAGGCTTCGCGCATCATCAGCGCGCATTGGAGGAACGCGATATCACGGCGGAGGGTGAGGAGCGCCGAGTCCGCTACAATGCCGCTGAAAGTCCGGTGCAGGTTCTGGCCCGGCGGCGTGACCGCGATGGGCAGCCGTTCCTTGCGCCAGAACTGGTCGCCGCTGCCGAACAGTTGCGCGTGGATTTCGAGGCGGCCCAAATGGGTCCGCGCGTCACACAGAACTGGGAGCGATTTTTGACCGGTGGCGCGCGTGGCAGCTTTAACCCCAACAAAGGCGGCGGCGGTTCCAGCGGCGCGCGTGAGCGGGTGTCCCTGGCGCTGCGCGATCTGGGGCCGGGCTTGGGCGATATGGTCCTGCGCTGTTGTTGTTTTCTCGAAGGATTGGAAGTTACGGAGCAGAAGATGGGATGGTCTGCGCGGTCCGGTAAAATCGTCTTGCGCATCGCCTTGCAACGGCTGCAACGTCATTATGAGGAGGCTTACGGCAAACATGGGCCGATGATCGGCTAAGCTTGGCTGCGGTTTTGCATATTGACGTTACGATTTCCGGCGGCAAGATTGGATGCAATCAGGGAGGAATGGAAATGTCGATGGAGTTTCTGCTGACATCATTGGTTGTGGTGCTGCTGCCGGGAACCGGGGTGCTCTACACCTTGGCCATCGGGCTTGGTCGGGGTTTCAAGGCGAGCCTTGCGGCCGCTTTGGGTTGCACCTTCGGCATCGTGCCAGCGGCGGTCGCCAGTATAATCGGCCTTGCGGCGCTGCTGCACACCAGTGCCGTCGCGTTTCAGGTGATCAAGTACCTCGGTGTCCTCTACCTTTTCTACATGGCATGGAAGTTACTGCGAGATGACGGAATCAGCGATGTTTCTGAAAACAAGGCGCCGACCAGCTTCCTGCGCATCGCGACCACGGGCGTTTTGCTGAACGTGCTGAACCCCAAGCTGTCGCTGTTCTTCCTCGCCTTTCTGCCGCAGTTCATTCCGGCTGCGGCCGAAGGCGCGACTCTGGCGCTGATCAAATTGGCATTGGTGTTCATGGCGATGACCTTTGGCGTGTTCATCCTTTACGGTGCCTGCGCCGCCTTGGCGCGGGATTATGTCATTCGCCGCCCAAAGGTCACGACATGGATCAAGCGTTGCTTTGCCGGGTGTTTTGGTCTGTTGGGTGTGAAGCTGGCGGTGTCGAGTTAAGGCATCACTGCCCAGGCACCACGCAAGCAATAAGGGGCGCCCGATCTGGGGCGCCCCTTTACATTTCAGGTGCGCTCACCCCTTGGTGGAATCGCCCATGTTGGAGATCGCGTTGGCGGCATTGGCGTTCGCGGCATCTGCGGCCTTCACACCTGCGGCGTAATCGGGGTGAACCTTGGCCAGAACCGCCAGCCACCTGGTCTTGACCGAAGCCGAGCAGGGGCCGAAGGCTGCAGCCATGTTCTGATGCAGGCGGTCACGCTCCGCCTGTGTCAGCACCTGCGCATAAAGCGCGCGGGGCTGGATGTAGTCTGCATCTGCGTCCTCTTGGCGGTACTTGTCGGCGTCGCCATTGATGCGCAGGGGTGGTTCGGCCACCGTTGGGTCCGCCTTGGCCGATTCGGTATATTGGTTCGGCGCATAATAGGCGTCCGGGTGGCCGGTGCTGGAGCCGTGATAATTCATCACGCCATCCTTATGATAGACATTCACCGGGCATTTCGGCTGGTTGACCGGAAGCTGCTCATAATGGGTGCCAAGCCGGTAGCGGTGCGCGTCAGCGTAGGAGAATACGCGCGCTTGCAGCATCTTGTCGGGGGAAAAGCCGATACCGGGGACGCGGTTCGACGGTGAATAGGCGGCGTTTTCGACCTGCTGGAAATAGTTGTCGGGGTTTTTGTTGAACTCCAGCATCCCCACGGGATGCAGCGGGTAATCTGCGTGCGGCCAGATCTTGGTCAGATCGAACGGGTTGAAGCCGCAGGTTTCCGCGTCTTTCTCAGCCATGATCTGGATGTTCAATTCCCATTTCGGGAACTGGCCCTTGTCGATCGCGGTGAACAGGTTTTCC
>NZ_JAKDLJ010000372.1 GCF_030452865.1 Pseudorhodobacter sp. | reverse complement strand
CATTCCAGTCCGGCCGACCACGCGTACGACAGGCCTATTTCCAAGGGCCGCCTTCGTTGCGGCTGATGCCAACCTGCCCTTCGCGCTGACGTTGTCTAACCGCGAGCCCGCCGCCCTGATGTCGGGTCAAGCTGGCCCCTCCGTTCTCGGCCGTTTTCCAACGCTTGCTGTGGCCATGCTTGGGGCTATCGGCCATGCTGACGGTATTGCCTCAGACGCCACCCCGCAGCTGCTGGCGATCCTTGACCGTGAGGATCGCCTTGTCCTCGCCGGCGCAGCCCACGCCGGGGCCGTCGCCTGGTGTCATCCGGTGACCAGCGCGATCGAGGCCCGGGCCGTCGTGACCGAGGCGAGCCAGCTCCGTGCGCATGCGGGCCGTGCCGCCGACTGGCGCGAGCCCGAACTGGCGCGGCGGCTGCGTCACCGCGCCGATCTTCTCGATGCGCGTCTCGTCGATCCGCTCTGGCGCGCGTTCACGGCAAAGGCCCTGCAGGTCGCAGCATGATGCCCGAGAGACAGAGGAGGGCAGGCGGGTTTTCGGAGCTTTGCAGGGTGAGAGAGATCGCCTTGCAGGCTCCGACCCTTCCCCCATTTCCGGAGATTTTTCTGATGACCCAAGTTGAACCCACCCTTCCTGCGCCGATGCCGCCATCCACCATCGACAGGACTGCGATCTTCGCCACCCACGCCGAGCGCACAGCCCGGATCGAAGCGCTGCGTCCAGGCAACAAGGACCGGCTCTTCGACGCCTTGACGGCCGCGGGCATTACCCATGTCACTGTGAGTTTCGATGGCGCTGGTGATAGCGGCCAGATTGAAAGCATCGATGCGAGAGCGGGCGACAAGGCCGCAGGCTTCCCGTCCGTGGAAATCCCCTATGCCGCGCTGACCTGGGACAGCCCCGAGGTCGAGATGCGCAGCCTCTCGCTCGAAGAGGCCGTCGAGCAGCTGGTCTATGACTTCCTGTCCGACACCCATGGCGGTTGGGAAAACAACGACGGCGCCTATGGTGAGTTCTGCTTCGACGCCGCGGCGCGCTGCATCCATCTCGAGTTCTACGAACGGTTCACCTCGTCCGAACTCTTCACCCATGATTTCTGAGGGAGGGGAAAATGGCACATCCCTATCATCACGCCCTGTCTTCGGTAAAAAAATGGGGCGGCGCGGTCGAAGACTATCTCGAAATCCACTCATGGTACGACCAGAGCAAGGAATTGATTGCGGATTTTCGACACCGCGCTTTGCGCCATCATGCGCAGGGAATCTGGCAATCCGAGGCGATCTTCGGACCGACAATCACCCTGTCCACAGGGCGGATCATTCCAACTCGTTGGGTCGGCGAGCAGCATGTGCGCGAAGATTTGGGGTTCATTCCGAGCTTTGCGGATTGGGTGAAGGCAATTCGGCCTGAGCCGTGGATGGGTCGGACCGAGAAGATCGAGGCGCAGGTCGATCCGCACATGGCCCCACCGATTGTGGAGGTCGCCTGACATGCCCGACGCTTCCTATCTGCGCCTTAACCTGCCGATGACATCGACAGATTGCGCGGTCGTCCGCGCGGCAATTCGGGCGCTTCACCCCGATACGCTGGCGGTGCGCAGCTTTCGGGAGGCGCGCAAGCGCTTCTACCGGGACATGCTGCTACAACATGCAACCCGCCGATACGCGGCCCGTCCGGCACAGCCTGACACATCAATCGACTGACGGTCTTGCGCGCATATCGCCCACCCCTCACCCGCAACCATCGCCCGGCCACTAACGTCGGGCGATTTCATATCTGGAGATCCCTATGGCTGACTATTTCACCCACTTTTCATGCCTGCTTGATGTCGGCACGCCCAGCAAAGCGGCTCTCGCCGTCGCATTGTTCGACCAACTCCGCGTGGAGGATCAGGAGGCTGATGAGCCTCAGGTGTCTGGCTTTGATATGTCCGTCCAGGACGGGCCCGACAGCAGCATGCTTTGGATCCGCGACGACGAGCATGGCGATACCGAACAGGTCATTGGTTTTGTGCTGCGCCTTGCTGCCGAGATCAGCCTGATCGGACTCTGGGGCTTTGACTACGCCCACACCTGTTCGCGCCCTCGGCTGGAGGCCTTCGGCGGCGGTGCCCATGTCATCGACCTCGGCGCGCGCAAGAGCATCGGCTGGATCAGCACCCATGAATGGCTGACCGCCGCCCTGAATGGCGAAGACATCGATGCGGTGGAGGCGCTGGCCCAATGAGCACCACCGCCCCGAAAAGCGTCCAAGCGTCCCTTCCCTTCCCGGAATTCGGCCAGAGCGCCGATGGCCTGACCGTCGCCCGGATCAGCAATGCCGCCTATGCCATGATCCCCAAGCGGGATGGCGGGTATTTCCTCGGTAGCGGCTGGCGGCTGTCAAAACCCTTTGCCGAATGGCAGCGCTCCGACTTCTACGGCCATGGCGGCGACATCGCCGATGAGGCTGCGTTTCGCGCCTTCGTCGGGGAGCAGGCCGCGCATCGGGCTGAGGAAGCCGCACTCGGTCGGCAGGAATTCCGCGCCCACGCCAACACGCCCTGGGGCCCGTCGCAGGGCGCTGTCCGCTATGGCGAAGGCGTTGTGTTCCACTCGACCTCCGGTCATGGCGGGTTCCACCTGTCGGCAGAGCGGAACGCGAAGGTCCACCCCCTGCTGCGGGACGCGGGTGGAAACTACGAAGAGGATGCCGCCTGGGCTGCCGTTGCATCGGCTTTGCCCGATCTCTTCACAGATCTCGAGCGGCGACAGGCCGATGAAACCTTGCGCCACAACTGGCCGGATGCTTGGGAGGCGATCCACGGACGGGTATTGCAACCGGGCGAGTCCCGCGCCCGCGACGCTGAGGCGTTCGCCCGGCACCACGCCGACGATTGGGTCGTGATCTCGGCGATCTATTCGGACCACCATCCCGGTTTCACCGAGGTCGCTGCGACGCGGGGCGGGCGACGCGACCAACGGGCCGAGGAACGCCGCTTCCTTGTCCTGTCCAAGGACTACAAGATAGGTCCCTTCGGCTTTGTCATCGATGAAACCCGCCATGCCGCCTATGACGGGCCTTCGAGTTTCATCGGCTGGCGAGGCAGGGCAGGGGGGTAGCCTCTGCTTGGCCGTTGCCGAAAGCCAACCTCTACAGTTCTGGGCGACGGTAGCCCGAGAGGCCGAGGGAGGTGGTTTTCGGGGGACGTGCAGGCGGGTCGAGAGAGCCGTCGATGTGCGTCCTTCACCTCAAAACCACAGGAAATCCGATGACACTGATTGCCAACGCGGCCATGCCCGCCACCCTCGTCCCTGAAGTCCGCCGCATGGAGTTCCTTCCCGGTCTCTTCGGCCACAAATTGATGCTGGTGGGCGAGCGCGCCGTCTTCCAACTCATGTCCTGGCTCTCACCGCCGGACTACACCGGGGGCATGTGGCATTTCCATGAATTGGCGGGGCGGCCCCTGTT
>NZ_JAKDLJ010000371.1 GCF_030452865.1 Pseudorhodobacter sp. | reverse complement strand
ACAGCCGCGTCAGGGTTTCACGTTCGGCATCCGACAACAGGAATTGTTCGGAGTAATTTGCTAGAATGCAAATCCCATCCGCACCTTGATCGATTATGCAGTCCAAAGCGCGGCGATTGCCCTCAAGGTCGAGGGTGCCATCATCGTGAAACGGGGTCGGCGCGACAGGCCAAATTCCGGAATAATCTTTCATGGTGTTACATAGCTCACTTTAATTTGGATATTGAAGCAGCGGGCATGGCCACAGGAAACCAAACCCGTCGATTAGGGTGCGCAAGGCGAACAAAATCATTCCGTTATCTCGAAATGTTTCAGATGCTTATCTGAAATTGAAATTCCCAGCCCGGGCAGGTTGTCATCCAATTGCAGGAACCCATCGCTTGCCTCTGGATCGCCGTCAAAGATGTAGTAGAACAGCTCATTGCCGACCTCTACATCGTAGACGGGGAAGTATTCCGACATCGGGCAGTTCACATTGGCCATGGTCAGATGATAATTGTGCATCTGACCGGCATGCGGGATCACCGGCACCTGGAAGGCCTCTGCGATTGCATTGATCTTTTGCGCCGCTGTGATACCGCCGACCCGGTTGGTATCATATTGCAACACGCTGACGGCACCGGTGCGCATCAGATCGGCACAGCCAATAACCGAAAACTCATGCTCGCCACCCGAAATCGGCACGATATTCATCGCATTGAGTTCGCGATAGCCGTTCACATCATCCGCGATGACAGGCTCCTCCAACCAACGCGGCTCATATTTCGCGAGCTTGGGCAGCATCCGTTTGGCATAATCAAGGTTCCAACCCATGTAGCATTCCAGCATGAGGTCGGTGTCATAGCCGATCACCTCGCGCACCGCCTCAACGCGTTTCAGGTTCTCGCGCATGCCAGCCATCCCGTCCTTGGGACCATAGCCGAAGCGGGATTTGAAGCCTGTATAGCCGCCTTTCAGCGCCTCTGCTGCTTCGCGCTGCATGGCGTCGATGTCGCCCGCGTAAAGCTTGGAGTAATAAACCGGGATCTTTTCCTTGGTGCGCCCGCCTAACAGCTTGAACACCGGTTTGCCTGCCAGTTTGCCCATCAGATCCCAGATCGCGATGTCGATTGCAGAGATGGCAGTCATGCCAATGCCCTTGCGCCCCCAAGCATGGCTTCGGCGATACATCTTTTCCCAGATATAGGCATTGTCAAACGGGTCTTCGCCGATCACCAACGGCGCGAACCAGTCATCAATCGCCTTCTTCACGATGGTCGGGGCCAGCGCCGCGTTGCCTATGCCGATAGTGCCATCATCCGTTTCCACTTCGCAGGTTAACCACTGGTGAAAACGGAAAGACGACATCGCATCGCCTTTGAGCCAAAGCGCATCTGAGGCGTTGGTGCAAAAATTCCCTTGGGGCGGCACGGTCGGGCCGGTCCAGTTCCAAACACGGGTGCGAACGGATTTGATTTTCATTATTCTGGTCCAATTGATTGGTGTTTTAGGTGTGGCGGCGGCGTTGCCCCATGGTGCAGGCAATGTTCCAGGCGGCCCGCATCGGGCCGACATTGGCGCATCCTTTGCCCCGGATATCGAAGGCAGTTCCATGCGCCGGTGTTGTGATCGGGACGGGCAAACCGCCTTGCACCGTTACACCTTGCCAGAACCCCAGAAGCTTGATCGCGATTTGCCCCTGATCGTGGTAGAGCGTGACAATGGCATCCAACTCTTTCGCCACGGCCTTTAGAAAGATGGTGTCGGACGGATAAGGCCCCTCGACCGGCAGTCCCAGCGCCCGCGCGCGTTTGACAGCCGGAGCGATGATGTCGATTTCTTCGGTGCCGAAATTGCCATTGTCGCCGTTGTGCGGGTTCAACCCACAGACGCCGATGCGCGGGTGGTCATGCCCGGCTTCGATCAAGGCGGCGTGGATGAGGCGTGCGGCTTCGATAATCTTGTCCTCGGTGATCAGATCGGCCACCTCACGCAAGGCGACATGGCTGGTCACTCGGCTGGTCCAAAGGCCCTCCATCCCATTAATCTCGGAAACCGTACCATTGTGGCCCAGCCGGTCCGCGAACCAATGCAACTCATCAGATTGCGCCATTCCGGCGGCATGCAGTGAGGTTTTGTTCAGCGGCGCAAAGACCAATGCGTCGGCCGCGCCCTTTGAAACCAAATCGAGCCCGAAACCCAAGGTTTCAAGGCAATGTCGCCCACCATCTGCCGTTGCTTCGGCCCGCGCCCAAATGCCTGAAGCTGGTGCAGTCCCCATGGGTAGGAAAAGCGGCCGTTCCGGGTTGTTGTTCAGCGCCGATGCGCTTGTAACCACGTCATACTCGAATGTCGCGCCAGCAATTGCCATTCCGTCGCGCAGTTCAGCCTCATCGCCGATGATCAGCACATCCGCTGCAGTGCGCGCGTCTTCGTCACCCAGCAGACGCGCCACAAGTTCCGAGCCAATACCAGCAGGATCGCCAAGTGTCAGAACGAGGCGAGGTTTCTCAGCTATCATTGAATATACTCCGTCAAAGCAAGGGATACCGAGGGCACATAGGTCACCAAAAGCAGGATGAACGCGAGCACGCCGATAAATGGTAAATTGGTGCGAGAGGTTTCCCAGATGCCGGATTTGGCGATGGAACAGGAGGTGATCAGCACCGATGCAACAGGTGGTGTTTGCTGGCCGATGGCCAGGTTCAACGTCACGATAATGCCGAAATGGACCGGATCAATGCCGACCGCCGTGACCAGCGGCATGACCACCGGAACCACCAGAATGATCGCGGCAGCCCCGTGTAGGAACATGCCAAGCACCAAAAGCAGCACGTTCAAAAGCGCCAGAACTATTAGCGGGTTTGTCGTCAGATGCGTGATCTGCTCGGCTAATTGTTGCGGCACCTGCGCCTGGGTCAAAAACAGCCCAAGCGCGGCGGAGGAGGCCACCAGCAACATGACAACGCCGGTTTGGCTGACGCCTTCAAGCATCGTGCGCCGAAGCCGTCGAACATCAAGGTCGCGGTAGACGAAAAGGCCAATGACCAGTGCTGCAACCACCGCAAGCCCTGCCCCTTCGGTAGCCGTCACAAGGCCCGAAAAGATGCCACCCAAGATGATGACGGGCATGGTCAGCGCCCAGAACGCTTCCCGAAAGGTCCGCGAAATATGTTTCAGATTAAAGGCTTCGCCCCTGGGCAAATCATAGCGCACGGCTAGGAAGTAAGTCACAAGCATCAGCAACCCACCCCCCAAAAACCCCGGAACAATCCCCGCAACGAACAGCTTGAGAACCGAAGTTTCCGCAATGGAGCCGTAAAGGATCATCGGGATCGAAGGCGGGATGATGATGGCGAGCGAGGCCGAGGATGACGTGATTGCCGCAGCCAGTGTGCGCGAATAACCGCGTCGCTTCATCTCGGGAATAAGGATTGTTCCAGTTGCTGCCACGTCTGCCACAGCCGATCCGG
>NZ_JAKDLJ010000370.1 GCF_030452865.1 Pseudorhodobacter sp. | reverse complement strand
AAGGGGGTGACGGTTGATGTGGTCATTCCCTTCGCCACCTGCTTTTGCACCCGCCAGTGATGCGCGCCAAGGGCTGCGACCTGTGGCGAATGGGTGACGATCAACACCTGCGCGGAGGTGGCAAGGGCCGCAAGGCGGCGACCAACAGCATCGGCCGTCGCGCCACCAACGCCGCGATCAATCTCATCGAAAATCATCGTCAGACCGGGGGTATTGCCCGCCAGACATACCTTCAACGCGAGCAGAAACCGCGACAATTCG
Organism: Pseudorhodobacter sp.; assembly: GCF_030452865.1. Taxonomy (GTDB): domain Bacteria; phylum Pseudomonadota; class Alphaproteobacteria; order Rhodobacterales; family Rhodobacteraceae; genus Pseudorhodobacter. The sequence continues at coordinate 3,194 of NZ_JAKDLJ010000370.1, read as the reverse complement.
CCGCCAGAGGCGATCTTGTTCAGCGGTCCGGCGGGCGCGCCGGGGTTAGTGGCAACGGTAAAGGCAACCTCATCGACGCCTTCCGGACCCGGTTCCGCCACTGTCATCAACGTCGAGAACACTGCACGCTCCATCTTCAAAGGCGCCAGTTCCGAAGCCATCGCTTTATCAAGCCGCTTGGCGGCTGCTTGACGGGTTTTCGTCAAGGCATCCGCGCGGTGCCGATAATCGACCTCCGCTTCAGCCACCGCCGCTTGCAACACCGCCAGATTGCCCGCGCCACCGTCGATCACCGCCAAGCGCACCCGCAGATCATCGGCAAAACCGCCGAGATCATCGGCCTGAACCGCGTGCTTGCGGGCCAGCGCGCGGATGGCGAACAAGCGTTCCTCCAAGTGTTCCAGTTCCAACGGGTTGAAATCCAGCGCAGAAAGGCAATCCTCGACCCCGGTTTGGGCCTCATCCAGTTCCACCAGCACCCTGCCAAGCGACGCAATCGCGCCTTCCAGACGCCCATCGGCAGGCGCAGCGGCCCCTTCCAGCCAGCGCAGCGCATCAACGAGGGCCGCCTCCGCCCCTTGATCCGACAGCGCGGATTGCGCGCGTAGAATATCGGCACGGATTTTCTCGGCCCCTTGCATGGCACGACGGCGGGCATCCAGCACCGCTTCCTCGCCCGGCTCAGGGTTCAATGTGTCCAGTTCGGCGACGGCATGGCGCAGGTAATCTTCTTCCACCCGCGCCGCCTCCAGCCTCGCTTCGGCTTTTGCCCTCGCACGGCGGGCGCTGGACAGCGCCGACCAAGCCGCGCGCAAAGGCGACAGATCAACTCCGGCAAACACATCCAGAATTTGGCGATGCCCGCGCGGGTTCAACAACCCACGGTCATCATGTTGCCCGTGCAATTCCACCAAAACGTCTGACAAGGCGCGCAGTACCTCACCACTGGCGCGGCGGTCGTTGACCCAAGCGGTTTTGCGGCCGTCAGCCGAATTTATCCGGCGCAGGATCAATTCATCCTCCGCCGCGATCCCAGCCTCCTCCAACACCGCGCGGGCTGCGTGGCCGGGTGGCAGCGCAAACACCGCTGTCACCTCACCCTGTTCGGCCCCGTCGCGCACCAGTTCGGCGCGGCCCCGCCAACCAAGCACGAAGCCCAACGCATCGAGCAGAATGGATTTCCCCGCTCCCGTTTCGCCGGTCAACACATTCAGCCCCGGCTGAAACATCAATTCCAGCCGATCAATGATCAGCAGATCGCGGATTTCAAGCGAGCGAAGCATGTGACATCCTGCGGGCAACGCGGCCCTTTACAACCACTTGCCCTGAATGACCTGAGCGTAGACAGAGCTGAGCCAGCTTTGCCCCTGCGCCTCCATCGACAAGCCGCGCCCGGTCAGCAAACGATAGCTATCGTCATAGAACGGGCTGGACTTGAAGTTATGGCCCAGAATTGCCCCTGCCGTCTGCGCCTCATCCGTCAGGCCAAGCGCAAGATACGCCTCCACCAACCGGTGCAGGGCTTCTGGCGTATGGGTCGTGGTCTGGAAATCCTGCACCACGGTCCGGAACCGGTTGATCGCCGCCGTATACTGCCCGCGCTTGAGGTAATAGCGCCCGATCTCCATCTCTTTTGCGGCAAGATGGTCAAAGGCCAGATCGAATTTCAACATCGCGGAACGCGCATATTCGCTGTCGGGATATTTCTCGATCACTTCGCGCATGCCTTGCAGCGCCTGAAAGGTCAGGCCCTGATCGCGCCCGACCTCATCAATCTGATCGTAATAGGAGAGCGCCAGCAGATATTGCGCATAGGCCGCGTCTTCCTCGGCCGGATAAAGATCAAGGTAGCGTTGGGCAGAGCCGCGCGCATCCTCGTATTTCTTGGCTTTGTGCTGGCTGAATGCCTGCATGATCAAGGATCGTTTCGCCCATTCGGAATAGGGATAAAGCCGCTCCACCTCCGAGAAATAGCGAATCGCACCATCCGCCTTCTTGTCGGTTTCCAGCGCCAATTCACCGCGCTTGTAAATCTGCTCAGCGGTCAAATTGTCCAATGGAGCCTCTGCCTGCCCCCCGCCGCAGCCGGAAAGGCCAGCAACAAGCAGCGCTGCCCAAATGAACCCTGCGCGTGACGTAACGCCTGTCATCTTCCGCCTACCCCATTATCCTGCAAGTACCAGCCCTTGAGAGCCGGGATTGATCTGTCCTAGCACAGAAAAATCCGGGGCGCAAAACGCCTTTCACCGATTTGGGGCAGTCTAGCAATGAACTGGGATATCTGACCGCAAAACACCAACACCCGGCAGCTTTTGCCCGGTGGGTGTGCCACATTCGACAGCATCCCAGGCGGTGCGATTGGCAAATAGCGCGTGCAACAGCCGGTTGGTCAGCGCATGACCCGCCCGCAAGCCCACATAGCGCCCCAGAATCGGGCCGCCTGCCAGCGACAAATCACCCAGCGCATCCAGCATCTTGTGGCGAACGGGTTCATCGGCGTGGCGCAAACCTCCGGGGGAAAGCACCTTGTCGCCTTCGAACACCACGGCATTTTCCATACTGCCACCCAGCGCCAACCCGTTGGCGCGCATCGCATCCACATCGGCCTGACGGCAGAAGGTCCGGCTGTCGCACAGCTCCCGCACGAAGGCACCATTGGACATGTTCAGCACTTTCTTCTGCTTTCCGATTGCCGCGTCGGAAAAATCAATCCGGAAATCAATTTCCAGCATCTCGGACGGTTCCAGACGCGCCACCGCGTCACCATCGCGCACCTCAATAGGGGAAAGAATACGGATGGCGCGCACCGGCACGCTTTGGCTGCGCACGCCTTTGGCCAGTATCCCGTCAACAAAATTGCGCGAGGAACCGTCGAGGATCGGCACTTCGGGTCCGTCAATCTCGATCAGCGCGTTGTGAACGCCGCAGCCCGCAAGGGCAGCCATGATATGTTCGATCGTGGAAACCGTATGACCGGCACCATTTGCCACCAGCGTACAAAGCCGCGACGGCACCACAGCATCCCATCGCGCCGGGATCATCGTGTCGCCGGACAGGATATCCACCCGGCGAAACCAGATGCCATAATCGGCAGAGGCAGGTTTGACCACCATGCGCACCGCAGCACCGCTATGCAGTCCAGTGCCGGTGAAGACCGCTTCGGATTTCAGGGTATGTTGCACGATATCACCTTC
>NZ_JAKDLJ010000042.1 GCF_030452865.1 Pseudorhodobacter sp. | reverse complement strand
GCGCTTCGGGGGCGGGTGGTCAGCACGTCAACACCACCGATTCCGCTGTGCGCATCACGCATCTGCCGACCGGCATCATCGTCGTCTCGGCGATGAAATCGCAACACCAGAACCGCGCCGCTGCGATGCAAGTCCTGCGCGCACGCCTGTTTGAGCGAGAGCGTGACCGCGTGGATGCCGAACGTTCCGCCAGCCGCAAAGCCCAGGTCGGCAGCGGTGATCGCTCCGAACGCATCCGCACCTATAATTTCCCGCAAGGCCGGATGACCGACCACCGGATCAACCTGACGCTTTATTCGCTGGGGCAGATCATGGCGGGTGATCTCGACCCGGTGATCGACGCGCTGATTTCCGACGATCAGGCGCGTAAACTGGCCGAGATGCAGTAATGAACCTGCTTGCCGCGCGGCGGATGGCGGTGGCAAAGCTGGACGCGGCGGGGGTGCCGGATGCCCGGTTGGATGCGGTGATCCTGCTTGCCCATGCGCTGGGAACCACGCGGGCAGCGCTGGCGCTGACCCCATCGCAAACCGAATTGGCCCCCGATCAATTGCGCGGGCTGGAGCAGGCATTGAACGCCCGCGCCGCTCGCCAGCCGATCAGCCAGATCCTCGGCGCGCGCCTGTTCTGGGGGCGGGAATTCGCGGTCACGTCTGATGTTCTGGACCCGCGCCCCGAAACCGAAATCTTGGTTGCGGCGGCACTGCACCACCCTTTTGCTTCGGTTCTGGACCTTGGCACCGGTTCCGGCTGCATCCTGCTGACCCTGCTGGCTGAGCGGCCGGAGGCTCGTGGGGTGGGTGTCGATCTGTCGAGGGCAGCCCTTTTGGTCGCGCAGCGCAATTGCGAACGGCTTGGCCTGACCGAACGCGCCGGATTTGTTCAAGGCAGCTGGTTTGACCCGGTGCCGGGGCGGTTCGATCTGATCATCTCCAACCCGCCCTATATTGCCGAGTGTGAAATGGCCCGTCTGTCGCCGGAGGTGCGCAGCTGGGAGCCGCGTCTGGCGTTGACGCCCGGTGGCGACGGTCTTGCCGCCTACCGCGCGATCTGCGCCGGGGCCACTGCGCATCTTTCCCCCGGCGGCTGGCTGATGGTGGAAATCGGGCCGCGTCAGGGCCGCGATGTGGCAGGGTTGTTCCAGGCCGCTGGTCTGGCGGCGATTGCGGTGCTGCCGGATATGGATGGGCGTAATCGCGTGGTTGCGGGGCGATATTTGCCCGAAACCGCGTGATTTGCGCCACGGCTTGGCGGGATTCCGCGCGGTTTTATGGGGATAAGTGCGAATATGGACGGTTTTCACTTGCTCCTGACGGATCCCGCCTTTAGACAAATGGGCGTGAAAGGGGCTTGTTCCGGGGAAACCCGGCTCTCATCCCCGCACGCAATGCCAAAAATGCCTGATGCGCCCGGATTTGGGCAAGACGTGTCTTATCAGACCGCCGGCGCATAGACAAAGCCAGACGAGATCTGGGTCAAAGGATAAGATGAGATCTTCCAAATCCCGCCAGCGTTCGAAATCGAACCGCCCGCGCACCCTCGGCAACATCACCAACCGCGTCTTCGACAGCTCCGGCCCCGAAGGTAAGGTGCGTGGGACGCCGCAGCAAATCATTGACAAATACAACCAGCTTTCGCGCGATGCACAATTGTCGAATGACCGCGTAAACGCCGAGAATTTCCTGCAACACGCAGAGCATTACACCCGCCTTCTTGGTGAGGCGCAGCGCGAAATGCAGGCAGAGCAGGACGCGCGCCGCCAGCAAGACAACCAGAATCAGCAGCGTGACGGCAATGGTTTCCGCGACCGGCAACAGGATCGTGGCGATAGCCAGCAACCCGATCTGCGCGACGACCGTTCGGATGGCCCCCGTCATGATGGGTCTCGGAATGAAACTCCGCGCGATGACAACCGCGACAACCGCCGCGAGGATCGCAGCGACAATCGTAATGAAAACCGTGGCGACAATCGCGGTGACAACCGCAACGACAGTCGCAATGAAAATCGTGGCGACAATCAGGGCAGCAATCGCGGCAACACCCGTCGTGAACGCTACGCCGCGCCGAACTCGGATGAAAACGGAAACGTTCCGGACGTGATCGAGGCCGGCGCTGGCGAAGATGATAACGGTTTGGTGGAGACGCCGGAGGCACGCCGCCCATCGCGCCACAGAAACGCCAAGCCAAAGCCAGTGGTGGAGATGAGTAGCGCCGCATCGCAAGACAGTGGCATTGCGCAAGATGATAGTGCAACGCCTGTGTCCCGTGCCCCCCGCAAACCGCGTGCGCCGCGAAAACCGAAAACCGATGCCACTCCGGAAAGTAATGGCAGCAACGAGGCGGCGGAGTAATTCAAGAAACGCCGGGGCAGCTTGTCCCGGCGTTCTACATTGTGCCCCGGTGGTCAGGTGAATTGCCGCGACAGGGCGCAGAAACTCTCCAGTGAAATTTCTTCGGCGCGTGCGGTTGGCGCAATCCCGACTGCCAGCAGACGCGTCTCGATATCCGGGCCCATGCCTTTCAGGCTGGACCGCAGCATCTTGCGCCGCTGGTTGAACGCCATCGCGGTGATCCGTGACAACATCGCGCCATCGGCGGCAAAGCGTGGCGCCTCCAGCCGCGCCAGATGCACCACGGCGGAATGAACCTTCGGCGCCGGGCTGAAAGCCTCGGGCGGCAGCGTCAGCACGATGCGCGGATCGGTCCGCCATTGCGCCAACAGGGCGAGCCGACCATAGGCTTTGTCCCCAGGTTTCGCCACGATTCGCTGCGCCACTTCCTTTTGAAACATCAGCGTCAGGCTTTGCCAGAATGGCGGCCATGTGTCGGGTGACAACCAGCGCACCAGAAGTTCGGTCCCGATATTATAGGGCAGGTTCGCCACCACCCGCACCGGTGCCGTCAGATGCGCAGAGACATCAAGCGAAAGCGCATCCGCATTCACCACCTCCAGCCGCCCCGGATATGCCGCCGCAATCTCGGCCAGCGCGGGCAGGCAACGCCCATCTTTCTCCACCGCCAACACCCGGCGCGCACCTTCGGCCAGCAAGCCGCGCGTCAAGCCACCGGGGCCGGGGCCAACCTCCAGCACATCGCATTGCGTCAAATCCCCGGCGGAGCGCGCAATTTTGGCGGTCAGGTTCAAATCCAGCAGGAAGTTCTGGCCAAGCTGCTTCTTTGCAACCAGATCATGGGTGCGGATGACCTGCGCCAATGTGGGCAAGCCATCAATCGCGGGCATGCCGACCCTCTGCCCCTTCATCTTGGTGGAAATACCTCACGGGGGGTGCGGGGGGTGTGAAACCCCCCGCCGCCGTGTCCGCCCGCGCCGCCGCCATATTCCGCGCCATGCGCAAGGCGGCAATCAGGCTCGTCGGATCGGCGATGCCCTTGCCCGCAATGTCAAACGCGGTGCCGTGATCCGGCGAGGTGCGGATGAACGGCAGCCCGAGCGTCAGGTTCACCCCACCCGCGAAATCAATGGTCTTGATCGGAATCAGCGCCTGATCGTGATACATGCAAACCGCCACGTCATATCGCGCGCGGGCGGCGGGATGAAACATGGTATCGGCGGGTAAGGGGCCGGAAATCTGCATCCCTTCGGCGCGCAGACGGTCAAGGACCGGAATGATCAGCGCGGTTTCATCGTTGCCCATCGCGCCGCCTTCGCCCGCATGGGGGTTCAGACCTGCCACTGCGATGCGCGGTGCTGTCAGCCCGAAATCGCGGATCAGCCCGGCATGCGTAATGCGAAGCGTTTCTTCCAACGCCTGCGCGGTCAACGCCCCCGGCACTTGGGCAATCGGGATGTGGATCGTCACCGGCACCACGCGCAGGTCCGGGCAGGCGAGCATCATCACCACCCGGTCCACCCCGCCAAGCGCGGCGAGATATTCGGTATGGCCGGGAAAGGCGAAACCAGCGCCATCCTTTAGCGCTTTCTTGTTGATCGGCGCGGTACAGATCGCGGATGCTTGACCCTGCATCACCAATTCCACCGCCCGCGCGATTACCGCGATCACATCGGCCGCATGGTCAGCCCGCGCCTGTCCCGGCGTTGATGGGCTGGAAAAACGGTGGTACAGGACGGGCAGAACATCGCCCGGAACATCGCAAGCGTCGGATGGCATGTCGATCAACCGGTACTGCGCATTTGCAGGCAGGTGCCGGGGATCGCCGATCCAGAAGAACGGCAGTTCCGCGCCAAGCGTCGCCCTTGCATGCACCGCAATTTCGGGGCCGATGCCAGCCGGTTCGCCGCAGGTCAAGGCGATGGGCAATCGCGACGCGGCCATCGCTTATGGTTCGCGGATGAAGGCGTTGAAGCGCAGCTCTTCCAGATAATCCTGCGCCAGCGCGCCCAGACGCTCATTGATCAGTGCCTCGCGCGCCGCATCGCGGTTCGGCGCGGTTTTCGCACCCGGATTGCGTGAGCAGAGCATTACGAACACATGCGCCCCACCGGACGGAAAATCGACACTTTCGCCGGGGTCGAGATCAGCCAGCGCCCTGCCGATATTGGCGGGCAGTTGCGAAGCGGGTCGGGTTTCGCGCAACAGGCGATCCGCCGGTTGACCCTTGTTGATGGCATAAAGATCATCGCAGGTGTCGACCTTTGCGCGCAGCGCTGCGGCATCGGCGGCCCCGTTTTTCGCGGGCAAGGTGTATTGCGCATAATCGACATCAACGCTGCCGGGGGCTGATTTGTCTTCCTTGATTTCGCGCAGCAGAAACAACCCCACTGTATCGCCCATATTCACCGGCTCTGACACCTGACCGGGGCTGAGCGCAAGAACAACCGGCGCGATGGCTGCGGGCAGGTTCGAGAGCGGCATCCAATCCAGCCGCCCGCCGCGCGATGCACTTGCCGAACTGGAGCTGCTGCGGGCCAGTTTGCCGAAATCCGCCTCCGACGCGATCTCTGCCTTGAGGCGCTTGGCGCGGATCATCACCGTTGAAATCTGCCCTGCAGGTACTTGCAACACGATCTCCGACAACAGCACGCGCACGGCGCGGATATCGCCATTGGCAGCCAGCGCGCGGTCAATCTCCGCGTCGGAAATCACCACCTGCGGGCCGAAACGCTGGCGCACCACGTCACGCCAGACCAGCCCCGCCTCCACGAAATCGCGGAAGGTCTGCGGTGCAACCCCGGCTTGCCCCAAGGCTTTCACGAACTGATCGGCAGAAAGGTTGGCGCGGCTGGCGAATTCTTCCATCCCGGCCATGATCTGCTCGGGCGTGGCCTTGATCCCCAGCGCCTTGGCCGCATCCATCCGCAGCCGATCCTCGATCAATCCCTTCAACGCTTCGGCCTCGATATCGCCGGGCGCCCGGAACAGGCGCAACATCTGCGCGCGTTCCTTCACCTCAAACCGGGTGATGGCACGGTCGTTGATGTAAACCTGCGGAGTGAAAAGGTTTTGCGCCTGCGCATCGGGGGCGGCGGCCAGAAAAACCATCAGGGCAGTGAGGAGTGCGGCGAAGCGGATCATCTTGTTCTTCTCATCTCTGGGATCTTGGGCCTTTAGGGCGGCGATCTTGTCAACTTGTGGTACTCTGCCCGTTGGGGTCATGGCAACACCTTAACCGCTACAGGCGCGCGCAGGCCCGCGTTTGCCTTTGCCGCCAAAGCCCAGCAAATCAACGGAAAGGCCGAAATCCGTCGTTGGTTTGACGATGGAGGAGGTGGTGAAGCGCCGCGCCACCGTCAGGTCGAGTTTCAGACATTCATTGCGGAAGGAAAGGTTCAACCCGGCGGAAGCGGCGCGATTGGCGACGAAATCATAGCGTGTGTTCAGCTTGCCTTCCCAGTTCGGGGTGAATTGGTAGCGCCCGGCAAGGGTCAGTTCGGACACCGCCACCGCACGGCTTTCGCTGGCATCGGCCAGCATCCGCACATAGGACGACGTGATCCCGAAATCCGTGCGTTGCAGGTCCAGCCGCATTTCACCTTTGGTCAGTTTGAAATTGTCATCAAATACCAGCCGGTTGGTCATCACTGCACCATCTGCCAGCGTCAGCCGCATCGCTGCAAGCCAATCGGAACTGCTGCCGCGCAGACCGGAGGCGGCGCTGAACTGTCCGTGATCGCGGTCGCGGATTACCCGCCCGAAGGTAAGGCCAAGGCCCCATCCCGCAGGGTCGAACCGGGTATAGCTGATGCCGAGATTGGCGCGGCGACCCTCATCGACAGCATCGGCACCGGGAAAGCGGCTGAGGGCGAAAAGATTGCCTTCATCAAATTCTGCCAATACGCTGTCTTCATTGGGAATGACGGCTTTGCTTTGCCCGCTCCAGACCAGTTGCGCCACCGGCTCAATCAGATGGCTGACACCATTTGCCTGCGTGCGCACCAAGGGCCAGCGTAATTCGACGGCGGTGCTGGCCTGCCCACGAAAATTGCTGCCTGCGAAAACTGTATCTTGCCGGATCCGGTAGAAATCGCCGTTCAATTCGGTCGCGAAGGCCGCAAGAACGCCGCCTGGCAAAATCCAGTTGCGGCGCCAATCGGCGGTGAAGGACAGCCGCGCCATGTCGCGGCCGTCGCTGATGCCATCGCCATCGCTGTCACCGGGAAGGTTGGAACTGCGGTAATGGCTGTGAGTCTGCACCCGGAAACCGCCTTCGCCGCCAATCAAACCGGGGGTAAATCGGCGCTGATAGGTCAGGTCAGTGACAAGAGAGGGAAGCGTACTGTTCACATCCCCGGCGCGGATGGAGCGGAAGTTGATCACACGCGCCGAGATATGTTCGTTGCGCCGGGTGCGGAACACCTCTACCCGGCTGTCAAGCCGGTCGCGCGATGAGATGCCATAGTCCAGCAGATAGGCGTCATCGCTGACATATTCGCCCGAGAATGCGAGGGTAAAACCCTTCGCCAGGGCAAAGCGGCCGTTGGCTTGGGCAAAACCACGGGTTTCCCCCGGCAGCAACCGGTCACGGCTGATCGCCCCTGTCACCTCGATATCGCCGGTCCGGAAGGCCTGACGATAGCGCAGTTCGACCGTGCGGGCGTTCTTGGTGGAGATGTAGGGGGTGACCGTCAAGTCCCTGCGGTCCCCGATGCGGATGAAATACGGCACCTTGATGCCAAAGCCCAAACCGCTGGTGGTGCGGAACGAGGGGGCCAGAAATCCGGTCTGACGGTCAAGCGTCGGGTCAGGGATGCGCAGGCGCGGCAACCAGAACAATGGAACACCAGCCAGGCGGAAGGTGGCATTGTCGAAATAGATCTGGCGTTCCAACTGGTCATGGATCACCCGGTCAGCGCGAATCTCCCACAGCGGGGTCGGATGACTGGCGCAAATCTTGCACGATGACACCACGGTATTGTTCAGGCTGGTATAGCGCCCGCCGATCCGCATCATCTCATTGGCGGCAAGCTGCAACTGCTGGTCCAGCACCAGCCGCGCACTTTGCAACACCCCTTCGGACAGATCGGCAGCGAGTTCCGCCTGATCGGCAAGGATCAAGGTGCCGTTGTCGTCGGTCAGTACAATCGGCCCTTCAAGATGCAGTCGGTCAGAGCGGCGGTCATAGGTGATGCTTTTGGCTTTCAGACGGCGACCGTCGACGAACACCTCCACATTGCCTTGCGCTACCAGCGTATCATTGCCCGCGATTGACACACGATCCGCCACCAGTGAGGCGAGGTCTTGCGCAGGTGCCGCCACGGGCAAAAACAGCGCAAGAACGGCAGCAAAGGCAAACCTGCGCATCAGCCGTCCTCCAGATGCAACAGCAGGCCAAGTGCCAGCAGTGCGGCGGCGACCGGCGGGCTCCACGCTGCGAGGACAATCGGAATCTGACCGCTGACGCCAAGAACTTGCGCGAAATTGCGCAGAAAGAAGATGCCGAACCCGCCGATCAGGGCGAACAGCACCATCTGCCCGGTTTTGCCAAAGCGGGCGTGGCGCATGGTGAAACCTGCCGCAATCAGCACCATCGCGGCCAAAAGCAAGGGCAATGCCATTTCCATCTGCAACCACACCCGATACGCGCGGGCCGAAAACCCGGCCTGTTCCAGTTTGGAGATATAGCCGGGCAGGGACCAGATGGGAATGGCCGAGGGTGTGCCGAAACTGTCGCGGATACGGTCTGCGGTCAGTTCGGACGGTAGGCTGGCGCTGGGTTTCAACGTGGCACCGGCTTCGGGGTTGGGTTGGCTCAGATCCCAATATTTCGCATTTGTCAGTGCCCATGCGCCGGGTTGCAGCAATGCTTCCTGCGCCTCGATCCTTTCGGTTGGCATACCGGCGGGATTGTACAGCAGGAAGGTCACGCCAAACAGTCTGGTCCCGTCCAGATCGGCTCGGGCAGCCTGAATCACGGTTTGACCATCCGCCCCCCCCTGACGCAGCCAAAGGCCATTCGCGCTCAAGGACAAAACGCTTTCGCTGCCGCGCGCCTGATGGGCATATAGCACGTCATATTCCTTTGAGGTGGCGGCAACCAAGGGGTTCAGCACCGCAACCACGAAAAGCCCCAGCACAAAAGCCGCGCCCACGGGTGCCAGCAGAAACCGCAGACCGGAACGCCCGGCGGCGCGCACCACCACCAACTCGCTGCTGCGCGCAAGTGACAGGAACATCGCGATTGCGGCAAGGATGAAGATCAGCGGCAGGATGGTGTAAAGATTGGCAGGCACGTTCAGAAAGGCTAGTTTCGCGGCATCGGCCAGCGAAATTCCCTGCCCCGAAAAGCGGCGCAATTGCTCCACCATGTCGATCAGCATCAGGATGCCGAAGAATGCAAAGAACACCTGCGCCACGACCTTGAGAAAACGGGTGATGAAATAGCGGCTCATGATCATGCGCGTGCGCCTTCGCTGCTGGTCGGGCCGGGGCCGGCGGAATGGCGGCGGCGGGGGCGCTGCGCCACCCAAAGCATGGCGATGGATGCCACGATCCCCAGCAGCGGCGCGATATAGACCAGTATCCAGCCAAAGTCAGAGCGGACAGAGGCGGAAAACGCCGCGTTGTTGACCATCTGCACCACGATCAGCAAGACAACCGCCCCGAGGATCTGCCGCCACAAACCAAACCGGCTGAAAGCCCCCATCAACAAGGCGGCAAAGCCGATCAGCGCGGTTGCCAACGCAAGAAACGGCTGCGCCAGCCGTGCATGGGCTTCGGACAGGAAATCGGCATGGCTCGACCCGGTTTCCGCCAACAGCGCGGCGGAAGGCGCGAACAAAGCGCGCGTCGGCAGTTCGTCAAGGCTGCGCGGCGGCCGCGCGCCCGCCACCAGAAGCCCGCCAAGATCATAGGTGAAATCGCTGAAATGCGTGATGGAGAGCCGATTTTTCGCGACATCGAAGCTCTGGCTCATGCCGTCGAACATGATCAGCTTCGGATCAACGTCACCTTGCACCAGCAGCGCCCGCCGCGCGGTGTAGATGGTTTTGCTGCCAGAGGAGCGGTCATCGGAGAGGAAAATATCCTGCATCTCACCCGCATCGGAAATATCGCGGATATAGAAGGTGATCCCATCCGTCGGATGCATGAACTTGCCGTCCACCAACAGGCGCGCCGTCATGTTCGCGCTCATCTCTGCGGTGCGTTCTGCCAGAATGGTGCGGCTGTGCGGCACGATGACATTGTACAACACCAGCAGCATCAGCGTCACCGACAGCCCGAAATAGAGCACCGGGCGCGCCAGCCGGAACGCGGAAAAACCGGTCGCCTGCATCACCACCAATTCGCCATCCTGCGCCAGTTTGTTGGTGGTATAGACCGCAGCGGCAAAAGCCGACACCGGCAGCACCACCCGGATGACATTCGGCAGCGTCAGCAAGGAGATTTCAAGGAACACCAGGGCCGATTGACCGTCACCGATGATGCGGTCAAACAGCCCTACGGCGCGGTTGACCCAATAGATCAACACCAGAACTAGTGAGAAAAACCCGAAGAGCGCAAGAAATTGCGACAGCAGGTATCTGTCGAATCTGGTCACGCGCGCTTTACCCCCACCTGTTCGCTGTTGGCCATGATAGCGAAGTTTACCGCTGGGGAAAATGGATAACTGGTAATCCTGATGGCAGATTGTAGCGGAATTCTGCGGAATTTCCGGTTTCAGCGCCGGTTCCGGACAGGTCTGGTCAAGTGGCGGGGCAGGCGCTAGGCTCCGCCCGGAAACCGTGCGGTGGATGCCGTGCAGCACCTGACCCGATCCCCGCCGAATGAAAGAGCGAATTTATCATGTCGAAACCTCTGCCAATCACCTTTCAGGAAACCGATCTTGACGCCATTGCCACATTTTCGGGCAGTCTTGCGCTGGTGGCGGCCCCCGATGAAACCGCAGCGCGCAGCCCTGCGGCGCGGCGGCTGAACCGCTTGACCAAAGGCGCGCTGAACCGGTTGCTCGGCTCTGACGGCTGGGGCGAGGTAAAGCCGGGGGCGGCGGCGACGCTCGGGTTTCCGGCGGGTCTGGCGGCGGATGCACTGCATGTCGTCAAGGCCGGGCCGCGTGCCGACAGCCAGACCGCGCGCAAAGCCGGGGCGACGATTGGCAAGGCGGTCGGAAAATCCGGCGTGTTGGTGCTGGCAGGAACGATGCAGCGCGCTGCGGAATTGTCCTTTGGTCTGGCACTGCGCGCCTATGATTTTGAAGCGCATAAAACAACAGACCCGACCCAGCGCGGCCCGGTGACAGTGATGGTCAAAGACCCGGAGGCGGTCGCTTTGGCGGCAAAACCGATGGCCGCGGTCGCGGAAGGCGTGTTTTTCACCCGCGATCTGGTGAATGAACCCGCCAATGTGCTGACCACCGATGATTTCGCCGCCCGGCTGGCAGCGATGCAGGAACTTGGGCTGGAGGTGGAGATTCTGGAGGAGGCGGAGCTGAAAAAGCTCGGCATGGGGGCGCTTCTCGGCGTCGGGATGGGGTCGGAAAGCCCGTCGAAAGTTGTGGTGATGCAGTGGAACGGTGGCGGCGATGAGGCGCCGTTCGCGCTGGTCGGCAAAGGGGTGGTTTTTGATACTGGCGGCATTTCGATCAAGCCCGCGGCCGGAATGGAAGACATGACGATGGATATGGGCGGTGCCGGCGTGGTTGCCGGCGTCATGCGCACGCTGGCGCTGCGCGGTGCGAAGGCCAATGTCGTGGGGCTGGTCGGTCTGGTCGAAAACATGCCGGACGGGCGCGCGCAACGCCCCGGTGATGTGGTCAAATCCATGAAGGGCGACACGATCGAGGTGATCAACACCGATGCCGAGGGGCGCTTGGTGTTGGCCGATGTGCTGTGGTACGCGCAGGAACGCTTCAAGCCGGTTGGCATGATCAACCTTGCCACGCTGACCGGGGCAATCATCATCGCCCTGGGCCATGAAAACACTGGCGTTTTCAGCAATGATGATGATTTGTGCAATGCGTTCCTCAAAGCCTGTACGGCCGAGGGCGAAGGGGCATGGCGGATGCCGATGGGGGAGGCGTATGACGCCAAGCTGAAATCGCGGATTGCCGATATGATGAATGTCGGTGGCCGCGATGGCGGTTCGATCACGGCGGCGCAGTTCCTCAAACGCTTCGTCAAGGAGGATGTGCCGTGGTGCCATCTGGATATCGCCGGGACGGCACTCCTGAAAACGGAAAGCACGCTGGCACCGAAAGGCGCGACCGGTTGGGGTGTGATGGCGCTTGACCGTCTGATCCGCGACAAGTTCGAGGGCTGACCCGGTGGGGGTGGTGATGTTCTATCACCTCACCTCCTCGGATGCGGAGGAAACGGCGCGCACCCTGTTGACGCGGGCCGTGGGCCAAGGCTGGCGCGTGATGCTGCGCAGCCCCGATCCGGTGCGGCTGGAGCGGCTTGACCATATGCTGTGGGAAGGTGACGCGGAAAGTTTCCTGCCGCACGGTCTGGCAGGTGGGCCACATGACGCGCAGCAACCGGTGTGTTGGGTGCGGGTGCGATTGCGAACGGCGCGCAGGCTTTGATGGCGCTGGACGGCGCCGAGGTTGACGCGGCAGAGGCGACAAGGCTGGAGCGGGTTTTCATTCTGTTCGACGGGACGGATGAGGCGGCGTTGGCAGCCGCAAGGGTGCAATGGAAAACGCTGACTTCGGCAGGGCTGGCCGCGCAATACTGGTCAGAGCAAAGCGGAAGATGGGAGAAGAAAGCCGGATAATCTTATGTTATCACGGCATTTTCACAAAAATTCAGAACGGATCGCCGCGCGGCAACGCGGGCCAGGCGACCGGCGCCGTGACGGACTCGGGCTTGACCGAAGCTTGCGGGGCGGTATGCACATGTGCGTGGATTCCATGCGGTTCCGGTGCAAATGTTTCCGATACTTCGGCAATCGTCGCGCCGAGCTTGATCAACAGCGCCCGCGCATCGCGACCGTCCGCGATCAGGATGCGATCCGCTTCGATCTGGCATTGCAGATGCAGGGTGCCGAGGTGCCATGCAAGCCGCGCAATATCGCCGCGCGCCTCGATCAGCGGTTCTTCGGCATGGATGATCTCGATCACGCGCCCGTCTTCCAACTCAAAGCCGAACTGGCCGTCAAGCGAGATGCGTTGCCCCAGATCCAGAACGAAGGTTTCGCCCTGTACCGTTGTCAGGGCGCGAAGGCGGATGCTGCGATCCTGACGCGACAGCAGCACACGCCCGTGACTGGGGCGGTCCGGCGCCTGCGCCAACAGGCATTTGACAACGGGCAGATCGGTCATCGTGCCGCCAACCTTTCCAGACGGTGCCGGATCAGTCTAGCAGCCCGCATCTGTCCTGTCGCCCCTCAATGCGGGGCGAAGCAGGACAGCCGCACAGCGCCGCGGTTCATCAATGAATCCGATCACCAAAGATACGGCGTACTTCATCGGCCCTTGTGGTGCCCCGTGCCGCGAGATCGCCGTCGCTTTGCGCATTGAGGGCGCGCACCGCTTCCATGCGTGGCGTGCTTTCAGCCATGAGGATCAGCAGGTTCCAGAACGCGACAAAGGGCCGCGCAAGAAACCGCCCGATGCGGGGTGCGATCTGTGATGCGGGTGCGGATGTGGTGACGAAAGCCATAGTGGATTTCCTTTTTCTGACCTTATGGTTCTTCCCTTCTTGCAATATGTGACATGCTGTGGGCAAGGAGTACCGACAAAAGCCTCAATGCCGCGTTGCAGCATGTGCATGGCTGGAAAACGGCGGCGGCAGTCGTCGAAGGGCAGCGGAGCGATCTTTCTGCACGTTACCAACAGGCGAATCGTTTCGCCCAAGGTCAGGCATACCGCGCCGAGATTGCAGGAGGTTGTCGCGCTTGCCGATTCCAGCCTGCGGTCGATCAGGGTTCCGATTGAACCAACTGTTTCAGACCGGCGATTTCGGGCCGCGTCCCGACAGGCGGCGCGCATTGGCACGGGTTTTGCTGCGCAACGGGCGCATTGCGGCCAAGGCAGCACCCGTCGGATCGGCACCGGCAGCAATCGCCTTTTGCGCCGCAAAACCCGAAGCGATGAGGGCTGTGGTTTTCTCCGAAACCATCCGCTTGTTCTCGCCTTTGGTGACGTTCCACACCCCGGCCATGCCCATCATACGCATGACGATGACCATCTGCGCCTCTGCCATCATCATGCCCATTTCGACCGAAAGGCGCAGCATATCACTGGTCAACCTGGGAGGAAACATAGCGGGCCTTTCGGTTTTTGCTGCAATGCAGCGGCTGTTGATGCTGCGCAGCATAGTCCTGCGTTCCAGCGGGGGTAAGGGGGAAAAATCAGCGATTTGCATCGCTTGCGAGGGCGCTGGTTCGCGGTGGCGGCCGGGATGCTTTGCTGCATCCCGGTGCGGTGCCCGTTCAGGCGGTCATCTGTTCGCGCAGGATTGCCGCCGTCATCGAGATCATCAGATAGATCCCGGCAAAGATCAGCAGCGCAACCAGCGTGCTTTCAAACGCCCGTGGATAGCTTGCCTCATCCGGCGGGATCGGCTTGACCGACAGCGACAGATAGCGGGTCTGGCGATTGGCCTCTGACCGGGCGGTTTCCATCGACTGGATCGCCTGCGCCAGCATCAACTGCCGGGTCTGTACATCGGCTTGCGCCACCAGCAACTCACTTTGAACTTGCGGCAGGGATTCCTCTCCGTTGGTGCTTTCGGTCAGCTTGGCACGCAGGGTCGCAATCTCATCCTGAAGGGCGGTGATCCGGCGTTCCAGGGGTTCCATCCGCGCGGCGTTGGGGCGGGCGTTGGATTTCATCTGCTGCAACGACAGTTTGTCCTGGCTGAGCATGGTATCCAACTGGCCGATCTGCGCGGTGATCAAGGACACTTCGACCTCAGAGGAAACGACCTTGAACTTCTCCTGCAACTCCACCACCCGGCGCTGCGAGGTCAGCATTTTCGCCTCGGCATCCTCATACCCCTCACGCGCGCCACGCATCTGATCTTCGCGCAGGCGCTGGGTCAGGTGGTCGACCTGCTCCTCCGCGTAATGGATCAGCGCCTCGGCGAATTCGACCGATTTTGCCGGGGTGGTCGCGATCACCTCCATCTTGATCAGACCTTCGGTCGGATCATAGGAAATCTGGAAATCACGTTGATAGGTTTTATAGGCCTCCTCCAGCGTCGCATCGGGGGAGAGGCGTTGGATCGGGTCAATCGCGGGGGCGCTGTAATGGGCGCGAAAGCCGTGTTCCTCATCCAGCCGCAGCATCGCCTCACGCGATTGCAGATAGCCTTGCACCGCGATGCTGTCCTGCGAGGTCGCCATCGGCGAGCCTTGCAGCAACCCACCCAAACCACCCGCAGCCGAGGTCGGGTTTTGCGATTGCTGGATCACGAATTCGGTTTTGGTGGCGTAAAGCGGGGTCGCGACCATATAGTAGTAATAGCCGGTCAGCAGCGTCGG
>NZ_JAKDLJ010000369.1 GCF_030452865.1 Pseudorhodobacter sp. | reverse complement strand
CAATGCATCATGTCCGGGCTGGCAAAGCGCAGGTAATTCGCCATCAACGCCCCTGCCATCCCGGCCCCCATCCCGGCAAGGATGAATGCGTAAAGTTTGTAGCGAAACGGGTTGAAGCCAAGCGCCGCCATCCGGCGCTCATTCTGGCGGATGCCTTGTAGCACCGCGCCAAAAGACGAGTGGATCACCCGCCAGAGGCCAGCAAAGAACAGAACCGCGAAGCCGAGCACCACAAAGTAAAGCGTGGTCTTGTCGCGCATGTTCAGGCCGAAGAGGTCATTCGCACGGCGGATCATCAAGCCATCCTCGCCACCATAAGGTGTCAGCGAGACGAAGAAGAAAAACAGCATTTGTGCGAAGGCCAGTGTGATCATGATGAACTGCACGCCGCCTGTGCGCAGGCTCAGCGCGCCGATGATTGCTGCAACCGCGCCGGAAGCGAGAATCGCCACCGGAAGCGTGACGAGCATCTGTGTTGAACCGGGGATGAGGCCAAACATCGGCTCACCGCTGGAATGTGCGAACAGAATCCCGACGCTATAGGCCCCGATACCGAAAAACGCGGCATGACCAAAGCTGATCATCCCGCCATAGCCAAGGATGAAATTCAGGCTGGCTGCGGCGATTGAGTAGATGATGACGCGGGTGGCAAGTGACAGCATGGCGGGTTGGCCGAACATTTCCGTCGTAAAGGGCAGGGCCATCAGCAGCGCGGCAACAACGGCGGCAAGGACGAATTTCATATCGTCAATTCCCCGCCGCAAACAGGCCCTTGGGCCGCACCAACAGCACCAGGGCCATCAGCAGATAGATCCCCATCGAGGCGATCCCAAGCCCGATTGCATCCGCGTCCGACGGCTGCATGAAACTGCGCAGGATCGTCGGCAGAAACGCCCGCAGCATGGTGTCAACCACGCCCAGTATAATGCCCGACACGAAGGCACCCTTGATCGAACCGACACCACCAACCACCACGACCACGAAAGTTGCCAGCAATATCTGCTCCCCCATGCCGACCTGAACCGAGGAGATTGGGCCAGTCATGTACCCTGCCAGCCCCGCGAGCAGCGCGCCGAGGCCGAAAACCAGCGTGTAAAGCAGTTTGATGTCGACGCCCAAAGCGCGCACCATGTCACGGTTGCTGGCCCCGGCGCGCACCAGCATGCCGATCTTGGTGCGGTTGATCAGCAGATACAGCCCCAGCGCCACCAGAAGCCCGGTCGCGATGATCAGCAGGCGATAGGTGGGATACGGCAGACCCGGCATCAGAGTGACCGCGCCGGAAAACGCATCCGGCATATGGGCATAAACCGGCTGGCGGCCAAAAAGCATGGTGATCGACTGATTGAAGATCAGGATCAGCGCGAAGGTCGCCAAAACCTGATCCAAATGGTCGCGGGCGTACAGGCGGCGCACCACGACCGCCTCCACCACGAAACCGGTCAGTGCAGCGGCGATCAATGCCGCGGGCAAACCCGCCCAAAAGCTACCCGTAAGCCCCGCGACATAGGTGCCAGCATAGGCACCGACCATGAACAGCGAGCCGTGGGCAAGATTGATCACCCCCATGATGCCGAAAATCAGCGTCAGCCCGGCGGCAAGCAGGAACAGCGTGACCCCGTATTGCAACCCGTTCAGCAATTGCTCAATAATCAGGATCATGTTGAAATGGTTGCCCTATTTCGGATTGAAAAGGGGCCAACCCTTGATTGGCCCCTGTGCCTGATCACATCTTGCACTGATCGGAGTAGCTGTCGCCGTGATCTTTCAGGATCATGTGGTCGGTCACGGCTTTTGCGCCGCCCTTGCCATCATCCACGATGTTCAGAACGTACCAGTCCTGAATCGGGTGCTGGTTGTTGCCGAATTTGAAATCGCCACGAACGCTTTTGAAATCGGCGGCCTTCACCGCTTCGCGGAAGGCCTCCATGTCATCCAGCCCGCCGGTTTTGGCCAGCGCGCTGCTGATCAGACGCGCGGTGTCATAGCCTTGGCTGGCGTAATAGGTGATCGGGCGGTCGCCGTATTTCTTTTCCCAGGCCGCCACGAATTCCTTGGAGGCAGGATTGTCGAAGTCGCGGTTCCAATGCGCCGTGGCCGTGACGCCGACTGCCGCATCCTTGACGGCACCAAGCACGACGGCATCCGTTGACGGTTCCGACAGAACCATCGGGATCTTGCCCAGAAGACCGGCCTGCTGATACTGCTTCAGGAAGGCAATCCCAAGCCCGCCGGGATGGAACTGGAACACCACTTCGGGGTTGGCGTCGCGGATTTGCGCCATTTCACCGGCAAAATCGGTCTGGTCAAGCTGGGTGTAAATCTCGGTCACTTCGCCGCCGAACATCCGCTTGAAACCGGCGATGGCGTCTTTGCCCGCTTGGTAGTTCGGCGCAAGGGCCACGGCGGTCTTGTAGCCCTTTTCTTTGGCCGCAGCGCCTGCGGCTTCGTGCAACGCATCATTCTGCCAGCTTACGACGAAATAATTCTTGTCGCAGCCTGCGCCTGCAAAGGTCGAAGGGCCCGCGTTGGGGCTGATGTAGATGCCACCATTGTCCAGAATATCCGGCACGGTGGCACCCGCGACGTTGGAAAAGATGATGCCGGTCAGCAGCTTGATGCCATCGTTCTGCATGAACTTCTCGGCGATCTGGCGACCATTTGCGGGTTTCAACCCGTCGTCTTCCACCACAAACTCCACATCGACGCCACCGAGTTTGCCGCCTTCCATTTCCTGCGCCAAAAGCATCCCGTCACGCGCATCCGCACCCAGATAACCCGCAGGCCCGGAAAGCGTGGTAATCACCCCGATTTTCAGGGGGTCGGCAAATGCCGAGCCTGCCATGAACGCCATCAGACTGGCGGCTGTCAGTAGTTTCTTCATCATCTACTCCCTGTTGGAACTGGCCGTTCTGGCCTTTTTGTATAGGGCACAATGACCCGGATGTTGAATCGTTTCAAGTCTAAAGCAATCAGAGTTTGACCCAGCCTTCCGGCGGCTCCTTGCCCGGATGAATCGTGCCGCAGTTCGGGCAGGTGCGTGCTTTTTCATCGGCGTAAAACGCGGCATAGATCGGCGGAAGATCGTCGACGATGCTGGTCAGATCCACCTCGGCACGGTGAACGCGGTGTTGACAGTCAAAGCAATACCACTCAACCGCGTCCAGCGCACCTTCGGGGCGTTCCGGTTCGATCACCAACCCGATGGAGCCTTCCTGCGGGCGCTGTGGCGAATGGCGCATATGCGCGGGCAGCAGGAAAATATCGCCTTCGCGGATTGGTACGTCATAGAAATCGCCGGATTTGGTGTCATGCAGTTTCAGCAGCATATCGCCTTTGAGCTGATAAAAGAACTCCTCCACTGGGTCGTCGTGGTAATCGGTGCGCTTGTTCGGCCCACCGACGACGGTGACCATCAGGCCGGAATCCTCAAACACCATCTTGTTGCCAACCGGGGGCTTGAGGAGGTGCTGGTGATCCTCGATCCATTTCTGGAAGTTGAAGGCGCTTAGTCTGGACATTTTGGTTCCTCCAA
>NZ_JAKDLJ010000368.1 GCF_030452865.1 Pseudorhodobacter sp. | reverse complement strand
AAATATGCCCGCTCCTGGCGACGAGGGTTGAGTACGTCGCTGGGCTGTCTGTCCCTTGTCGCGCCGCTTTGTGCGTGGTGGCTGCTGTTCTGGCATTGGTGAACGGGCGGGAGTTCCCCGAACACGCGCCCGATCTGCAATTCTCACACTTTACCGCGCAAAGGCAATGGATAGCGTAAAACGATGTGTGCCTGCCGGAATGCCGCCGGGCGCTTTCGGCAGGCGGGCGCGTTTCACCGCGTCGAGCGCCGCACGGTCCAGCGCCGCATCGCCCGAGGAACGCGCAATCGCAAGTCCGGAAAGCGCGCCGCCCGATGTCACCGAGATCGCAAGCGAAACCGTCCCTTTGGCCCGGCTGCCAGCAGGGTAACGTTTGCGCCGTTCAATGCTGCTGCGGATCGCCCCTCCCCAACGTGCCATCTGATCGGCATTGGCTTTGGTTGGCGCTGTCCCTCCGGCGCCACTATTTCCCGCTGCCTGACCACCGGTTTTGCTTTTGGCGCGCTGGGTACTGGCGCTGGCTTTCGGCTTCCCGGACCTGGTGGTCGCTTTGGCGGGTTTGGACGCGGGCCTTGGAATTTCCTGTTTCGCCCTCGTCGTCTCTGGCAATGGCGGCGGCGGAGCGGTATCGGTGACCAACGGCTTCTCGGTATCCGGAACGGGCAAAGCCGACGGCGCGAAAGGTGTCGGGGGGACCGCCGCAGTCGGCAGGAGCGCGTTTGCTTCGGCGTCCTTCGCGCCCTCCGGCTGCAGATCAGGCGTTGCCTCCACAACCTCTGGCGCGCTGTTCCAGTCGGCGACCAAATCCTGCATCGCCTCATTCGCACCAGCAAGCGCGACGGCGCCAGACGCAGGAAGTTCGGCAGACCCAATCAACCCCGAGGCGCTGCTGCCCTGCCAGATCAGCAGATGCGCGCCTAGGGCGATGCCCAGAAAACCGCAGAATTCCACCCATGATTTCATCGTGGACGCACCGCCAGTTCAACCTCTGAAATTCCCAGTCCGGCCAGACGCGCAAGGGTTTTCGCCACATCGACAGCCGAAACGTCGGCATCTGCCCGCAGCGTCAGCTTCCCACCTGAGGGCAGGGACGCAAGCGCCTGCCAGACCGCCTCACCCCGCGCTTGCCCTATCGCCGGGTCACCGTCCGCGCCGAGGTACATCACCACCTTCTCCTCTGTCTTGCCGTCTGATATGGCCGAGGGCAGTTGCACATCAAGCGACGGCGCCGGGGCAAGTCGGGCCGACATCAGAAAGAAGATCAGCAGCAGAAACACCACGTTGATCATCGGAACCACCGATTCCGGCAACGGGCGGCGTGGATGTTTGGCGAAACGCATCGCTCACTCCACCACGGCAAGATGCGCAATGCCTGCGCTTCTGAGGGTCTCCGCTACGTCAATCAGACGCTGCAAACGTGCGCCATCCCGTGGCCGCAGGATCACGATATCCTGCGGGTCATCCATCAGGCCCGCAAGCTGACCAGCAATATCCCCCAACGCCACCGCAAGGCCGTTCAAGGCAAGCGTGTCAGGGCTAATATCCACCAGTCGCGGCGGTCCGTCATATCCCGCGCCTGCCCCTGCGGCGGTCAAAGCCAGTGCCTTGTCATGGCCGAACTGCGAGGCAAGCATGAAGAACACCAGCAGAAGGAATACCACGTCGATCATCGGTGTCAGGCTCGGACGTCGGGGTTTTCGATGGGGGCCGAAACTGAACATCACTCTTGCCCCTTCGATCGGGCGGCGCGGATGAAAATGCGGGTCGCGATATCTTCCATCCGGGTCTGCGCCCGTTCCGCGATGCTTTCAAACCAACTCAAGGCAACAGCGGCGGGGATCGCCACTGCCATACCGGCGGCCGTGGTCAAAAGTGCCTCCCATATGCCACCGGCCAGCAGCGAGGGGTCACCTTGGCCACCGCTTTCCTGAAGTGTCCGAAACGCCTCGATCATGCCCAGAACCGTGCCCAAAAGACCAATCAGCGGTGCAATCGTCACGATAAGCTCCAGCGCGCGCAACCCGCTGCGCAGCTTGCCAAGCTCCTGCTGCGCCAGCCGCGCCGTTTCCTCACGCGCCTCATTCGGGGGTAGGGCGAGTACGGCAATCACACCAGTTGCAAACCGCAAATACAGGCCAGCTCCGCTCGGCGGCAGGGCGCTTGCGTCATTGCGCGCCAGCATCCGCTCCGCCGCGTTCGGCGACCAGACGCCCTGCCTTGTCACCCCCCAGAGTTTCCACAGGATGATGGCCAGCGTCACCACCGACAGACCCGCAATCGCCCAAAGAGCAGGACCGCCAGTGTCAAGAAACGCGCGCAAAGCCGCAATGTTGAATGTCATGGTCACTCCTCCGGGGTGGTGGCGTCAGCGGCGGCCGTCATGTCGGGGCGATCGAACGCCACAACGCAGCGACGGAGCCACGGTCGATCATACCGTCGTCCGTGCGGCACACCCGCTTGGCGCGTTTCAGGCGGATTTGTCATTGTTTGACACCTCATTCACGAAAACCCGATCAGCCTTCCATTCGCGTGCGCCTTTCAGGGTGGCACGGTAAACGGCTGCCCCCAGCGCTTCGCCGATATCAGTATCCAGTCCGGCATAAAGCGCGGGTCCGGGGCGGGCGGCAATGGCAATGCAGTCCGTCCCCGTGCCCGTCGCGCGCCCGGTGGCAAGAGTCAGATCAACCTCCATCACCGCAGCGGTTCGCGCTTGGGTTGCGATGCTCAACGCTTCGATCAATGCCGGGCGCGTCAGCCCACAATTAAGTCGCACGGCGATGTTGATTGTCCCGCAATCACCTTTGGCGCGCGCCATCCGCTGCCCGACCCGTTCGGCATTCGACAACCCCACCGTTGCCACGCATTGCGCTGTGCACCGCCCGACCTTGACGGTCGCGGTGGTGAATCGCGTGATATTGGCTGACGTCAGGAAGGCCACGGCATCGCTGGCGTTCACGGCAGCCAGTTCGTCATCCAGCCAGTCGCCGACATCCAAAGTCTTGGGCAAATCCGCGTTGCGCACTTCGCGCCATCTGATCCGGCGGGTCATCGCAAAGCCGGGGCGGTTGACAGCCCAACTCAGCACCCGCATTTCCGCGCCAAGATCAAATTCCAACCATGGACGCGCAAGGGAGACAGTGACCATCACACCACCTCCAGAGGCTGAAACACCGGTCCGTCGGGTGTTTGTTCGAACCATGCGGTCACACCAAAGGCATCGCGCAAAAGCTGAGGGGTCAGCACATCCTGCGGATTGCCATCAGCGACGATCCGGCCCTTCGCCAACACCACCAACCGAGTACAATAGCGCGCGGCAAGTCCAAGGTCGTGCAGTGAGACGAGGATGGAGCGCCCCTCTGCCGCGAGTTCACTGAAACAACGCATGGTGGCGATCTGATGCGCCGGGTCCAGCCCTGCAATCGGTTCATCGGCCATCAGCAACGGCGATTCCTGCGCCAGTGCGCGCGCGAGCAATACCCGTGCCTGTTCCCCCCCAGACAGCCGTGTGGCAGTTCGTTGGCGCAGGGGGTCAAGTTCCATCCGTTGTAGCGC
>NZ_JAKDLJ010000041.1 GCF_030452865.1 Pseudorhodobacter sp. | reverse complement strand
CTGATCTGCCGGGGGCGGCGATCAAATATGTCCGTCGGATCGAGGAGTTGATCCAATGCCCGGTGGCCCTGCTGTCGACCAGCCCGGAACGTGACGATACCATCCTCGTCACCGACCCTTTCGCGGATTGATCGCGCATGGGCCTGTCATACAAGGCGCGGCGGCGCTGGTCTCTGGTCTTGCTGCTGATCGGGTTGCCGCTTTATATCGCGGCGGCGCTGTTCGTGGTGTCGCTGTTTGAGCGCCCGCCATTCTGGCTGGAACTCCTAGTCTACATCTTCCTTGGGTTCTTGTGGATGCTGCCGTTCCGATTTGTGTTTCTGGGCATTGGCAAAGCCGACCCTGACCGCACAACGCAAAAGACCGGGGACTGACCCCGGCCTTTTGCGCTTTTGTTCCGGCTTATGCCTTGGCGGCTTTTTCCGCTTCGGCATAAAGTGGCGATGTCTCACTCAGCACAAAATGTCCATGTCGGGTTTTCTGCAAGCGGCCTTCGCGCAGCAGGGTGCCAAAGCTGCGCAGCACGGTTTCGCGATCCTCCTTCAACGCGGGCTTCATGGCATAGATATGGTCGACCATCGCCAGACGTGACACGTCGCTGCGCCCTTCGACATGCGCGCCATAAGCGGCGGCGGCCTCCAGCAGTTGCGGCAAATCCTCTGCGCCCAGCATTTCGACATAATCGGCAAAACTGGTGGCACCGGTGAAGATATTGGCGCCTTCGTCCTGATCGTCGTCATCGTCGTCATCGTGATCCGTCGACAGCGCAAGGCTGCCGCTGGCGACACGGCGCGGGCGCACCGGGGTGATATGGGTTTGCGCCGCATTCGGCTTGACGCGCGGCGTGTCGATGCGCTGTTCGGAGACCAGCATCAGGGGTGCCGGGCGTTCGGTTTGTGATGCTGCCGTGTCTGCCGTTGCGGGGCGCGGACGCACCACCCGTTCCAGATCGTTGCGGTAAGGGTTCATCCGCATTTCGTCGGTCGGGCCTTTGCCGCCGCCGGTTTTGCGATCGGCGACAGTCGCGGCAACGGCGGCCCTCAGATGGGCGATGGCCGACAGGCGGCGGCGGTTTTCCGGGCCTTGCAATTCAGTATTGGTCTGGTCGATCAGACGCTTCATGGAGGCGTCATCATCACCGGCCGGAAGGTCTTCGGACGCCAGGCGACGGGCCGACGCCGGGCGTTGCGGGCGCACTGGTGCTTTGGCTTCCGCTGGCGTTATTGTTGCCGGATCACCGCCAAGCGCCTTGGCAAGATCGCGTTCTGCGGCATCGCTGAGAGGGGCAGCGGGGGCTGCCACAGTCTCGCCACGCGTTTCGGCCAATTCGCGTTCCAGTTCCGCTTCCGCCTCGGCGGAAAGCGATGAGGCGGCGGTTGCCGCTTCTGGCGCGGCCTGTTCAGGTGTCGGCGCGCGGCGGATCTTGATGACCCGAGCGCGGGCGCGTTGCAGCCTGGCATCGGTTGCCGACGCGGCAGGTGTGACCACTTCGGTTTCAGGCGCTAATGTTGCGATGATTTTGGTTTCTGTGGTTTCGCTCGCGGAGTCTGGCGTCGCGACTTGCGGTTCTGCCCCGTCGGGTGCTGCCGCGAACCCGTCCCCGAAGGAGGTTTGCAGCGTGCCGAGGTCGGCGCTTTCGGCTGCCGGGGCCGGGGATTCAGCCGGAGTTTCCGGCGCGGCATCCATCAGGTTCAAATCGGCGAGATCATCGAGATCGTCCATGTCGCCGAGGTCATCTTCAAGTGCGGCATCATCCGCCACAACTTCTGTTTGCGGCGCAGGCTCCGCCATCGCGGCGGCGAGCGAAGACATCAGCGTGTCGTCGCCGTCGTTGTCCAGCGCGGTTTCCTGTTTGCCGGGCGGAATTTCAAACGTGTCGCCCGCAAAGTGGTCACCGAGGTCGTTGTCGTCTTCATCAAAGCCACCGGCAAGGGAGGCCAGCAAAGCGTCATCCGAAGAAATGCTGTCTTGCGCGGCGCGGGCCTCGGCTTCCGCCTTTTCAGCGGCCTCTGCCGTTGCGCGGGCCTCCGCTTCGGCCATCTCGGCGGCAGCGGCAGCTTTTGCGTCTTCTGCGGCTTGGGCTTCGGCTTTCGCACGGGCCTCGGCTTCTGCCTTTTCTACTGCATCCGCTTCGGCTTTTGCGCGCGCCGCCGCTTCTGTCTTTTCGGCAGCTTCCAATGCGGCTTTGGCGCGTGCCTCCGCTTCGGCCTTTTGCGCAGCTTCGGCTTCGGCGGCTGCGTTTTCAGCGGCTGCCGCTTTTGCCTCTGCATGGGCTTCGGTTTCTGCCTTCTCGGCAGCTTCCGCCTTCGCTTGCGCAGCGATCTCTGCCTGTGCTTCGGCAAATGCCGCAGCGATGCTTACCGGCGGGCGCGTGGTTTCACCGGAGGCGCGGGTTTCGGCCATGGCGTGGCGGATGCGTGACAGCTTTGCCGCCACGCTTTCGGAAATCGTGCTTTCTGAACCGGGCGCAGAGCCGGGTCCGCGCGCCGCACCATTGGCGTGCTGATCTTCGAACAGCGCATCCGGTGATCTGTCCAGGGGGGGGATGGCTGCGGCCTCGACCACGGCGTCATCGACCGGTGCTTCGACAACGGGCTTTCGCAGCGACGTTCTGGCGATCTGCGGCGCAGGTCTATCCGAATCGCTGGCGCGCAGGATCACGCCATTGTCCTCGATCTTGGCGTCCACCCGGCGATTCATTTCACGTTCGGCGATCTGATGAAGCATTGCCGCATCCGGCGTTGGCGGCTCCGCCCCGAAGTAGCGGTCATCCGCTGCCAGATCGCGGAAATACTCGGCAATCGCTGTCATCGTGTTGAAAGGTTCGTCGAACCCCTCCAGAGTACAGGAGAAAGTGCCGTAGGAGACCGTTAGAATCTTGCTCGCCCCAATCATCGGATGCTCGCCCTTTGTTACCAAACTGATGCCCCACATGACGGGTGGGAAGGTTCAATTCCGTGGACAGTTAGAGGTAATTTCAAGGATTGATTGTGTCCACTGCGCAGGATTGTGCCTTAATCTGGATACAGTATCGCGATGAAACAAGGAATTGTCGAATCCCTAACCGGGGTGACGCTGATCGCCGGTGGGCCGGTTGCCAAGCGCGATTTGACCGCAGCGCTGCGGCTGGCGCCGATGCTGGTTGCGGCGGATGGTGGCGCGGATCGCGCCTTGGCATTGGGGGCGGTGCCGGTGGCGGCAATCGGCGATATGGATTCGATTTCCGCTGCCGCGCGGGCGCGGATCGGGGCAGGGCTGTTTCCGGTTGAGGAACAGGAGAGCACCGATTTTGATAAGGCGCTGCGCCATATCCGCGCACCCTTCGTGCTGGCGGTGGGCTGCCTTGGCGGGCGGGTGGACCATGAATTGGCGGCTTTGTCGGTGCTGGTGCAGCGCCATGTGATGCCGTGCCTGCTGATCGGGCGGCAGGATGTGATTTTCGCCGCCCCGAGGGAAATGCAGATTGCGTTGCGGCGTGGTGACCGTTTCAGTCTGTTCCCACTTGCCTCGCTGCGCGGAGAGAGTGACGGCTTGCGCTGGCCGATTGCGGGCCTTGATTTCGCACCGGACCGGCGGATTGGCACGTCGAATGAGGCACTTGGCCCTGTCCGGTTGCGGATGGAGGCGCCGGGGATGCTGGTGATCGTGCCGCGCGGGCGGTTGCCTGCGGCTTTGGCGGCGCTGCTTGGTGCGATGGCGTGGGGTGGGGCTTAACCCGCCGTTCATCTGACACTGATAGACCAATCGGGCGCAGTTCCCGGCGCGTCGAAAGTGACAGAATTTCGCGCGGGATCAACATGACGACAAGCCCGCGCAGGCTGGGCGGTGACGGTTTTTGTTTTTTCATGTCCGCGATGCGGAAAGGATTATTTGCTTGTTGATACTCGCGCCGCAAAAACTGGTCGTACTGGAGGTGCCGAAAACCGGGTCATTGGCGCTCCGTACGATGTTGAAGCCGCATGTTTCCGCCGGACCGATGCCGGCGGCGCGGCATATCGGCGTTAACGGCTATCGTCGCAATCATGCCTTCGCGCTGGACTTGGCCTATGGTGGCAGGGTGGAAACGCTGGCAGTGGTGCGCGAACCGCTGCGCCGCTTGCAAAGCTGGTATCGTTACCGGATGCGGCACAACGTTGCGCATCTGCCGATCAGCACCCGAGGGATGGGGTTTGAGGCGTTCGTTTTGGCCTACCTTGCGCATCCGGCCCCGGCATTTGCCCGCGTCGGGCGTCAGGACCGATTTATCGGCTGGAAAGACGCGCGGGCGCGGGTCGACCATGTATTCGACTACATGCGGCTTGATCGGCTGGAGCGGTTTTTGTCGAGACGCCTGGCGCAAAAGCTGGTTCTGCCGGTCCGGAACGCCTCTCCGCAGGATGAGGCGTTGGATTATTCGCTGAGCGAGGCGGTGCTGACCCGGCTGTTACAGGCCAACGCGGCGGAGTTTGCGATGTACCGTGCCGTTCGCGGGGCCGGGCATCTGCGGCGCTCCGATGGGCGTTCAAACCCTAGCAATTCGGCACATTGACCGCCAAACCGCCCAGCGATGTTTCCTTGTATTTTTCATGCATATCCTGCCCGGTCTGGCGCATGGTCTCAATGCAGGCGTCAAGGCTGACAAGGTGCTGGCCATCGCCGCGCAGCGCCAGGGAGGCGGCAGACACCGCCTTGATCGCGCCGAGACCGTTGCGTTCGATGCAGGGCACCTGCACCAAGCCTTTCACCGGGTCGCAGGTCATGCCCAGATGATGCTCCAACGCGATTTCGGCGGCGTTTTCAACTTGTTCCGGGCTGCCACCCAGAACAGCGGCAAGCCCTGCGGCCCCCATCGCGGCAGCGGAACCGACCTCTGCCTGACAGCCGCATTCGGCCCCCGAAATGCTGGCGTTGTGCTTGCAAAGGCCGCCAATCGCGGCGGCGGTCAGCAGGAAATCGGCGACTTTCGCGGCGTTCGCCCCCGGCACATGGTCAAGGTAATAGCGGATCACCGCTGGCACCACGCCGGCTGCACCGTTGGTCGGCGCGGTCACAACCTGCCCCCCGGCGGCGTTTTCCTCATTCACCGCCATGGCGTAAAGCGACATCCAGTCGTTGATCACATGCGGCGCGGTCATGTTCAGCCCACGTTCGGCGATGAGTTGGTCGTGAATTCCCTTCGCTCGCCTGCGCACTTTCAAGCCGCCGGGAAGGATGCCGCGGCCTTCCATGCCGCGATTGATGCAATCATTCATCACTTGCCAGACGCGGGCAATGCCGTTGTCCAAATCTTCGGCACTGCGAAACCGCAACTCATTGCGGCGTTTCATCTGCGCGATGGTCAGGCCGGATTGTTTGGCCATTTCAAGCATTTCCGCGCCGTTCTGAAATGGAAAAGGCACATCTGAACGCGCGTCGGCTTTCAGCTTGCCCGCCGCTTCCAATTCTTTCGCGGTCAACACAAAGCCGCCGCCGATGGAGTAATAGGTTTCCGAGAGGATCACATCGCCTTGCGCATCAGTCGCGCGGATCACCATGCCGTTCGCGTGTCCGGGCAGGTTGGGGCCATAGTCGAACACCAGATCGCTGCCGGGGTCGAATTTCAAGCCGCCAAGACCCGGCGCATCAATGGTTTTGCTGTCCTTGATCGCGGCCAGAATCGCCTCGGCCTGCGTCGCGTCATAGGTTTCCGGGCGCAAGCCCGCAAGCCCAAGAATGGTGGCGCGGTCCGTGGCATGACCAACGCCGGTGAAGGCGAGCGAGCCATGCAGCGTTGCCTTCAGCCCATGCGCGTGAAACGGGCTGCCCCGCAGCAATTCCAGGAACCTAGCACCGGCAACCATCGGCCCCATCGTGTGTGATGAAGAGGGGCCAATCCCCAGTTTGAACATATCAAGGACGGAAAGAAACATGGGCGCGCTTTCAGCTATAAGGACGTGTTCGTGCCGCGAAGACGGTCATCGGCGGTTACCCCGCGCAAATGGGCGATACCACAGTATTGCGTACCAATCCGGCGTGGCACAATACTCATCTATGGTCGTCCTTTTGGCTTTGGCTTTAGCTCAGGGATACAAGGTTGAGCACAAAACACTCGATAGGAAAGCGACATTTTCCAACGGTTCGCGGCAAGACTGTAACCCAATTTTAACGATGGATGTGGAACATAGAGCGAACGAAAGGGGCTGATATGGGCTTGGTTCTTTGGCTCTGGCAGGTTTTGGCGTGGCTAGGGCCGCGCGATTGCGCTACTCGGAATGATGTCGGGTCGGGGTTTCGGGCTTGGATGCACGATGCAAAAGCGTGCGCTTTACAGGCGAAAGCGGCAATTTGCCCGGAACTCAAGGCATTTGCCCCCTCGCCCCCCGCGCGCGGCTCCCCTATAAGCGATGGGGTAGTGACAGTGGAGACGGAACATGGCGGCAGAGCTTTCCCCGATCGACAAGGCGAAATTCCTCGCGGCGAAACGCGCGGTCGGCTATGTCGAGAACGGCATGAAGCTGGGGCTCGGCACCGGGTCTACGGCCGCATGGATGGTGCGCTGTCTGGCGGAACGGGTCCGCGAGGAGGGCTTGCGCGTCACCGGTGTTCCCACCTCCAGCCGCACGGCGGAACTGGCGCGCAGCCTTGGCATTCCGGTCACCTCACTGGATGAGGCGCGCTGGCTTGACCTGACAATTGACGGCGCGGATGAGTTTGACCCCGAGTTGAACCTGATCAAGGGCGGTGGGGCGGCACTTTTGCAGGAAAAGATCGTCGCGACCGCCAGTGACCAGATGATCGTGATCGCCGATGCCGCCAAGGAGGTGGCACAACTGGGCGCGTTTCCCTTGCCGGTGGAGGTGATTCCCTTCGGCTGGCAGACCACAAAGGCGCTGATCGAGGAATTGCTGCAATCCATGGATGTGATGGCGCGTGAATGCAGTTTGCGGATGAATGGTGATGCACCCCTGATCACGGATGAGGCGAACTACATCATCGACCTGCATCTGAAGCGGATCGGCAACCCGCGCCAACTGGCGCTGGTGCTGAACCAGATTCCCGGCGTGGTCGAAAATGGGCTGTTCATTGATATCTGCGATATCGTGGTGATCGGGCACCCGGATGGCCGGGTGATCGTGCGCGACATCAACTCCGGCGAGACGGCGGATGAGCGGGTGGAATTCGCGCCCAGCGACAATATCTTCGCCGATCTGGGGGATTGAGCGGTGGCGTTTGACTATGATTTGTTTGTCATCGGCGGCGGTTCGGGGGGCGTTCGGGCTGCCCGGATCGCGGCCGGGACGCATGGCGCCAAAGTGGCGCTGGCGGAAGAATACCGCATGGGCGGCACCTGTGTCATTCGCGGCTGTGTGCCGAAAAAACTGATGGTCTATGCCTCGGAATATTCGGGGCTGGTTTCGGATGCGCAAAGCTATGGCTGGGATGCGACGGTTGGTGCCTTCGACTGGTACAGCTTTCGCGGCAAGCTGGATGCGGAATTGGACCGGCTCGAAAAGGCCTATCGTAGCGGGCTTTCGGGCGCGGGCGTGACGGTGTTCGACTGCCGTGCGGTGCTGGTGGATGGGCATTGCGTGGGGTTGGCCGATGGGCAGGTGATCCGCGCGAAACACATCCTTGTTGCGACCGGCGGCGCGCCTTTCGTGCCAGCGTTTCCGGGCAGCGAACTGGCGATCACCTCGAATGAGATTTTCAGGCTGGAGGCTTTGCCGAATCGGGTTCTGATTGTCGGCGGTGGCTATATCGCGTCGGAGTTTGCCTGCATCCTCAACGGGATGGGCTGCGAAGTTGCGCAATACTAT
Source organism: Pseudorhodobacter sp. (assembly GCF_030452865.1). GTDB lineage: Bacteria > Pseudomonadota > Alphaproteobacteria > Rhodobacterales > Rhodobacteraceae > Pseudorhodobacter. The sequence goes on along the minus strand of NZ_JAKDLJ010000041.1, from coordinate 7,382 downwards.
CGCGGACCGCAAATCCTGCGCGGCTTTGACGACGAGGCGCGCAACCATGTCGCCGACGCAATGCGAGTGGCGGGGGTGGATATCCAGTGCAATACGGATGTGGCCCGGCTGGAAGCCTGCGCTGACGGTATTCGCGCGATGGCAGAGGACGGTAGCGCGGGGGTGTTTGACAAGGTGCTTTTCGCCACCGGGCGCAACCCTAATTCGGCCGGTCTGGGGCTGGAGGCGCTGGGGGTCGAACTGGGTCGCAACGGGCAGATCGTGGTTGATGGATTCAGCCAGACTGCCGTGCCGTCGATTTTTGCGGTCGGCGATGTGACTGACCGCATCGCCCTGACCCCGGTTGCGATCCGCGAAGGCCACGCCTTTGCCGACACGGTTTTCGGCGGCTTGCGCCGCAAGGTCGATCACAGCCTTTTCGCCTCGGCGGTGTTCACGCAGCCGGAAATCGGCACGATTGGCCTGACTGAGGAAGCCGCGCGCGACAGCGAAGCGATTGAGGTTTACGCCGCCAATTTCCGCCCGATGCGAACCGCCTTTGCCGGGCGTGATGACAAGGCGCTGATGAAGCTGATCGTCAGCCAGAAATCCCGCAAGGTGCTGGGCTGCCATATCGTCGGCCCCGGTGCGGGAGAGATGATCCAGCTTGTGGCAATCGCGGTTACGATGGGGGCCACGAAGGAGCAGTTTGACGCGACGATTGCGGTACATCCGACGATGGCCGAGGAATTGGTGACGATGCGCAGCCTTGTTCGACAGGGTTAAGGCACGGCAGCGGTTGAATTTCTGGTGCAAACCACCAGTTAACACAGAACGAAACAGGATAGGGTTATTGAGATGGCAGGAAGCGGAGGCCCATGGGGCGGCGGCGGTGGCGGCAACCGGGGCGATAATGGCAACGGGGAGGACGACCGCAAGAACGGCGGCAGGCGTCCGGGCAATGATGGGCCACAGATTCCTGAAATCGAAGAAATCATGAAAAAGGGGCAGGAGCAGTTGCGTGTCCTGATGGGCGGGCGCGGCGGTGGCAACCGTCGCGGTGGCGGTCCAGGTTCTGGCGGCGGCGGCATGGGGCCGATTTTCACCAAGCAAGGTTTGGCGATTGGCGCGCTTTTGGCGGCAGGGCTTTGGGCCTATGCCTCGTTTTATTCGGTGAAACCGGAAGAACGCTCGGTGGAGTTGTTTTTGGGCAAGTTTTCGGCCATTGGTAACCCCGGTCTGAACTTTGCGCCTTGGCCTTTTGTAACGGCGGAAATCGTGCAGGTGACGGGGGAGCGGCAAACCGATGTCGGCACCGGCAAGGGCGGGACACTTGACAGCGGGCTGATGCTGACGCGCGACCAGAACATTGTGGACATCGAATTTCAGATTGTCTGGAACGTGTCGGATCCGGCGCATTACCTGTTCAATCTGGCCGATCCGGCGGACACGCTGCGCGCGGTGTCGGAATCAGCGATGCGCGATATTATTGCACGATCAGAACTGGCGCCGGTGTTGAACCGCGACCGGGGGTTGATTGCCTCCGATCTGCAAGCGGCGGTGCAAGGCACGCTGGACAGCTATGAGGCCGGGATCAACGTGGTGCGGGTGAACTTCGACAAGGCCGACCCGCCGCGCGAAGTGATCGACAGTTTCCGCGAAGTGCAGGCGGCACAGCAGCAGCGCGACCGATTGGAGAAAGAGGCGGATGCCTATGCCAATAAGGTCACCGCAGCGGCACGCGGCGAATCGGCGCAGTTGACCGAAGAGGCCGAAGGCTACCGCGCCCGCGTGGTCAATGACGCCGAAGGCGAGGCGAGCCGTTTCAACTCTGTCTATGAGGAATATGTCAAAGCGCCGGAAGTGACCCGCCGCCGGATGTATCTGGAAACCATGGAAACCGTTTTGGGCGGCATGAACAAGGTGATCCTCGACGGCGTTTCAGGCGGGGAGGCAGGGCAAGGCGTTGTGCCCTATCTGCCGCTGAACCAACTGACACCGGCGCCGACCGCGCCGAAACCCGCGACAGGGGGGACGAACTGATGAACAGAACCGCACTCATATTGCCGGCGATTGCCGTGCTCGGCGCGTTGCTTTTGTCATCCGTCTTTATCGTGGATGAGCGGGAGAAAGTGCTTGTCCTGCAATTCGGACAGGTGAAGGCGATCAAGGAAGACCCCGGCCTGGGCTTCAAAATCCCGTTCATTCAGGATGTTGTGCGCTATGATGGCCGGATTCTGGGCCTGTTGACGCAACCTTTGGAAGTGACGCCGCTCGATGATCGTCGCCTTGTGGTTGACGCTTTCGCGCGTTGGCGGATCGTGGAGTTGAAAACCTTCCGCGAGGCCGTCGGCACCGAAGGGGTCCGCGCGGCTCAGGTCCGGATTGAGCGGATTTTGAACGCCGCAATCCGGCAGGTTCTGGGTTCGGTTCCGTCGCAGCGGGTGTTGTCGGAGGACCGGACGCAATTGATGAACCAGATCCGCGATCAGGCCCGGCGGCAGGCGCTCAGCCTTGGCGTGGATGTGGTCGATGTGCGGTTGACCCGCACCGATTTGCCGGAACAGAACTTGGCTGCGACCTATGCAAGGATGCGGGCGGAACGGGAACGCGAAGCCGCCGATGAGGTCGCGCGGGGTAACGAAGCCGCACAACGGGTTCGCGCCAGTGCGGACCGAACCGTGGTGGAGTTGACCTCGCAAGCGCGCAAGGAGGCGGAGGTGATCCGCGGTGAGGCGGACGCGCAACGAAACGCGATCTATGCCGATGCCTTCGGCAAGGATCCCGAGTTTTTCGCCTTCACCCGTTCGCTCACCAGCTATGAACGCGCTTTGAAGGGGACCAATTCGTCGATGGTGATGCAGCCCGACAGCCAGTTCTTTGAATACCTGCGCGGGGACACGGCACCGGAAGCCGCGCCCAAGCCATCGCAATAGGTCTGTTGACAGACAGGGGCGCGGTTTGGGTTCAAACCGCGCCCCTGTCATTTCGGGGTTTGGGTGGTACGAAGCGGCCGGATGACAAATGCGTTCACATGCAATTGAGCTTGCGCGACTTTGTTTGAATTGCGGTTCACTTGGCGTAAGTTCAGGGTGAGTGCCGAAAGACGCCGCGCCGCATTTCAGGGGGCTGTGGGTTTTCTGAACACATGAAGGGGAGTTTCGAGTGCAACAGACAAGCTATTTTCCGGCCACGCGCAGAGATGAGAGCTCGCAAGGTGCTGTGATGCGCGGGTTGACCGCCTTGGTTTTGGGGGCCGCTTTGGTTCTGGGACCGGCCAATTTCGCCGAGGCGCGGGGTGCGCCCGACAGTTTCGCCGATCTGGCTGAAAGCATCAGCCCATCGGTGGTCAATATCACCACCTCCACCACAATCGCGGCCAGCACCGAGGCCGGGCCGCAAGTGCCGCCCGGATCACCGTTTGAGGATTTCTTCAAGGATTTCATGGATCGCAACGGTCAGGGCGACAACAAACCCCGCCGGTCGGAGGCGTTGGGGTCCGGCTTCGTGATCTCGGAAGATGGCTACATCGTCACCAATAACCATGTGATCGACAAGGCCGATGAGATCGAGATCGAGTTCTTCAACGGCAAACGACTGGATGCGAAACTTGTCGGCACCGACCCGAAAACCGACATTGCGCTTCTGAAAGTGGAAAGCGACACGCCGCTTCCTTTCGTGCCGTTCGGCAACTCCGACCTGATGCGCGTTGGCGATTGGGTTCTGGCAATGGGCAACCCGCTGGGGCAGGGGTTTTCTGTCTCCTCCGGGATCGTTTCGGCGCGCGGGCGGGCGCTTTCGGGCACTTATGACGACTATCTGCAAACCGATGCTGCGATCAACAAAGGCAACTCCGGCGGGCCGCTGTTCAATATGGACGGACAGGTGATCGGGGTGAACACTGCGATCCTGTCGCCGACAGGTGGCTCCATCGGGATTGGGTTCTCGATGGCGTCGAACGTGGTCAGCAAGGTGGTTGCCCAGTTGAAGGAATTTGGCGAAACCCGGCGCGGCTGGCTTGGCGTGCGCATTCAGGATGTGACGCAAGACGTGGCCGAAGCGATGGGGCTTGCCGATGCCAAAGGCGCGTTGATCACCGATGTTCCGGATGGCCCGGCCAAGGATGCGGGCATGATGTCGGGTGATGTCATCACCTCATTCGATGGCTCTCCGGTCGCGGACACGCGCGAATTGGTGCGCCGGGTTGCGGATGCGCCGGTGGGCGAAGCGGTGCGGGTGATCGTGCTGCGCGATGGCAAGACCGAAACGCTGTCGGTGACGCTGGGACGGCGTGAAACGTCCGAGGAGCAACCGGTTGCGACCACTGCCGAAAAGGCACCCGACGCCGCGACGGCCGATGTGCTGGGCCTGACCGTGCAGCCCTTGACCGAGGATGAAGCCAAGGCGTTGGGGTTGGATGCCACGGCGCAGGGGCTTGCCGTGGTCGCCGTGGATGAGCTGTCGGAAGCGTTTGCCAAGGGGCTGCGGGTCGGCGATGTCATCACCGAGGCCGGGCAACAAAAGGTTGTGCGCGTCAGCGATCTGAAAGACCGGATCGAGGAAGCGCGCAATGCAGGCCGCAAATCCCTGCTGCTACTGATCCGACGCGGTGGTGATCCGCGCTTCGTGGCACTGTCGGTCGACAAGTAAGCGATTGGTTTCCAGGTAGAAAGGGGCGGCGAGGGAAACCTGCCGCCCTTTTTCTATGTCGCGCTTTCGCGGGATTTACTGGCAGCCATGGTGCGGCGAAGGTTGCTGCCTTCAGAACCGGAACTCCCCCGGCGCGACGCCAAGTCTGCGGGCGGCGGCCAGTGACAGCCGGTCACTCGCCAGTCCCAACGGCTCTTGATACAGCCGGATCGCATGGCGCGTCGCCGCGTCCAGTTGACCGGTCAGCGCCCCGGTGTAGTACCCGCGCGCTTTCAGCGCCCGTTGCAGCGTCGCGACAAAATCGAGCGTCACATCCTCCGGGCAGGGACTGCGGAACCAGACCTCGCGCCGATCCTCTACGATGCGCTGCGAAGTTTCGGTCCGAAACGCCGCCGCCTGGGTCACCGTACCATCGGGACCGCGCTCCTCCGGTCGTACCAGCACCTGTTCGGTTACGGTTTCGATAATCGCGGGAATGGTGTCGTCGGCCCAGCAAATTCCCGCCGTTTCCTTCGGCGGCTTCGGGCCGGTCTTGGCCACCAGTTCGGCGCGCAGCGACGCCGACTCTTTCGGCGGCAGGGTGGATTGGCAGGCCATCAAGGCCGCTGTCAGGCTCAACAAAATCGCGGGTCGCTGCATCGGGCGCTCATGTCTTGGGGCACTCATCGGGCGGAGCATGGGTCTTCGTTTGCACAGTAGCTTCATTTGCACCGAAGGAAAGCCGCCGCCGGGCCATGCCGCCACAGCGTTGCAAATTGGGCGCGACGAAAGGCGGCACACCGGACAGGCTGGCAAAAGCGCGCGCGATACCCTAAATCAGCTTGAACAGTTTTAAAACGGCGCGACGGAACAAGAGGCGAGCATGGCAAAGATTACCTACGTTGAATATGGCGGCAAAGAGCATGTGGTGGAGGTGAAGACCGGGCTGACCGTGATGGAAGGCGCGCGCGACAATGGCATTCCGGGGATCGAGGCGGATTGTGGCGGTGCCTGCGCCTGTTCGACCTGCCACGTCTATGTTGACCCGGCCTGGGTCGACAAATTGCCACCGAAAGACGGCATGGAGGAGGATATGCTCGATTTCGCCTATGAACCGGACCCGGCGCGGTCGCGTCTGACCTGTCAGTTGAAGGTGAGCGATGCGCTGGACGGGCTGCGGGTGCAGATGCCGGAAAAGCAAATATAAAACAGATATAGAGGGCGTTTCGCGTTCTATTTTCAGTGGTGTTACACGGCTGCTTTCTGGGTCACTTGCCGGCTGGTTTCAAGCCGGCGGCGGGTGCTGGCCCGGCCAATCCGTTGCCTCGTGATAGGCTTCCCCCATCGCCAATATCGCCGCATCTGCCCCCGAACGGCCGATCAGTTGCACCCCCATCGGCAAGCCGGCATCGCCAAACCCTGCAGGCAGCGCCAGGGCAGGCACGCCGGCAAGGCTCGCAGGCACCACCACCTCCATCCAGCGGTGATAGGTGTCCATCTTCCGTCCGTTGATCGCCTCGGGCCAGCGCCACTCCACCGGGAACGGCCAGACCTGTGCGGAGGGCAGCACCAGCGCATCGAACCGGTCAAACAGGGCCGCAGCAACAGCATACCAGCGCGACCGGATCACCGAGGCGTCGTAAACCGCTTGCGCCGACAGCGACAGCCCCTGCTCGATCTCCCAAATGGTTTCTGGTTTGGTCAAGGCCCGGCTCTCGGCATCCTCGTAAAGCGCGCGTTTTCCCCCCGCGCTGAGCATCGCGCGTAGTGTGATCCACGACTGCCAAAGCTTCTCAGCAGGGAAGGGCGGTGCCAACACCTCTACCACTGCACCCAAATCCTCAAACACCCGCAAAGCGGATTCCGATTGTGCCAAAATCCCCGGCTCCATCGCATAAGCCCCGCCCCAATCGCCAAGCCAGCCGATGCGCTTGCCCCGCATATCGGCTTGCGGCGTGGCAAATGCGGCGTTTCGGCCAAAGGGAACAGCCGGATTCTCGCCCGCCTGTACCGACAACAGCAGCGCCAGATCGGCGATGTCGCGTGCCATCGGACCTTCGGTTGCCAAAGTCGCGAGAAACGTATCGCCGACCGCATCGGCAGGCACCAGCCCCCAGGTCGGGCGAAAGCCATAGACATTGCAAAACGCCGCCGGGTTGCGCAGTGATCCCATCATGTCCGACCCATCGGCAACAGGCACCATCCTTGCCGCCAGCGCCGCCGCGGCGCCACCGGATGACCCGCCCGCCGTGCGCCCCAAGTCATAAGGGTTGCGCGTCACCCCATGCACCGGGTTGAACGAATGTGAGCCTTGCCCCCATTCCGGCGTATTGGTCTTGCCGATGAAAATCGCCCCCGCCGCCCGCATCCGTGCGGCCAAAAGATCATCCGCCACCGGCACATGATCGGCAAAAACCGGGGAGCCATAGGTCGTGCGCAACCCCTTCACCGCCACCAGATCCTTGACCGCCAGCGGCAACCCGTGCAACGCCCCGCGCGACGGTGCCGCATCCGCCGCCGCCGCCTCAAACAACAAGCCCTCCCGATCACGCAAACTGACAATCGCATTCAATGCGCCATTCGTCGCCGCGATCCGTTCCAGATGATCGGCCATCACCTCAACGCAAGACGCCTCCCTCCGTGCGATCAGCGCCAACAGATCAACCGCAGACCGATCCGACAAACGCATCCCTTGTCCTTCATCTTGGTGAAAATACCTTGGGGGGTGTGATTTTGGCCAAAGACCAAAATCGCTTTGGGGGGCAACGCCCCCC
>NZ_JAKDLJ010000367.1 GCF_030452865.1 Pseudorhodobacter sp. | reverse complement strand
TGCGATACTTTATGACGATGCGCGCGTGACCGTATTCACGCAATCCGAAAAGTTCGACGACGCGACGCGCAGCCACCTTGGCCCGCATGTGACGATCCGCCCGCCAAGCGCCTTTGTTCCGACGCTTCACACGCTGCACGGCCCGGTGCGTGTCGACCGCGGCTCGGCACCACTGGCCGTGTCGCTGGAACTGGCGGAGGCGGCGGTGGACCTGACGTGGGGCGACGATCCCTGCCGCTTGCCCAAAGCCTGCAAGACGGCAGCGGAGATTGCCGGCAGCCGCGAAGCGCATCTGCGCGATGGGGCGGCGATGGTGGAATTCCTGTACTGGCTGGATGCCGAAGCGCCAAAAGGCGCCCTGACCGAGATTGACGTAGTGAAAGCCCTGGAAGGGTTCCGCCGCGCCACCAATCAGTTGCATGACATCAGCTTTGACACGATCTGCGGCGCGGGCGCGCATGGTGCGATCATCCATTACCGCGTGACGGAAGGCAGCAATCGCAGGGTCACACCGGGGGAGTTGTTGCTGGTCGACAGCGGCGCACAATATGTCGACGGGACCACCGACATCACCCGCACGATGGCCATAGGCCCGGTGCCGGATGGGGCGGCGGCGGCCTATACGGCGGTTTTGCGCGGCATGATCGCGGTGTCACGGGTGCGCTGGCCAAAGGGACTTGCGGGGCGTGATCTGGACCCGCTGGCGCGTTATCACCTGTGGCTTCAGGGCCGCGACTTTGACCACGGGACCGGGCACGGTGTCGGCGCATTTTTGTCGGTACATGAAGGGCCGCAACGGATCAGCCGTCTGTCGGAAGTGCCGTTGCAACCCGGCATGATTCTGTCGAACGAACCGGGGTATTACCGCGAAGGGGCGTTTGGCATCCGGTTGGAGAACCTGATCCATGTCACGCTTGCGCCAACCTTGCCGGGTGGCGACGACCGCGACCAACTGTGCTTTGAAACGCTGACCTTCGTGCCGCTGGACCGCCGTCTGATTGCAGTGGAGGTGCTGGCACCGGAAGAACGCGATTGGATCAACGCCTATCACGCTGAAACGCTGCAAAAACTGTCGCCGCGCATCTCTGCCGCTGCCCGAGCCTGGCTGGAGACGGCAACCGCACCGCTTTAACCCGCCACCTCGGCAGCAATGGTCCGGATGCGTTCCACCATCGCCCGCACCCCGTTGGAGCGTTGCGACGAAAGATGCTGATCCAGCCCCAACCGCGCGAGTTCGGCGGCCGCATCGACGCGCAACACCGCGGACACCGACAACCCGGAATAAAGCGCATGCAGCACCGCGATCAAGCCCCGCACGATCATCGCGTCGCTTTCGCCTTCAAACCGGAAAATCGCGCTGCGGCCCGTTCCCTCGATCAGCGGGCGCAGCCAGACCTGACTGGCGCAGCCATCGACCTTCAGTGCTGGCACCTTGAACGCGCCATCAAGGGGAGGCATTTCCTTGCCCAATTCGATCAGATGACGATAGCGATCCTCCCAATCATCGAGAAAATCAAATGTCTCCGCGATATCTTCAAAGGCTGCGCTGGCCATGGCATCCGCTCCGTTCGCGATTTGCCACCAGAGGTAACGTCTCTGGCAGCGAAGGTCCAGCAAGCAGCGCCAATTGCTATTCAGCAAGTGCTTTTCAAATGCCGCGCTATGGGCTACCCAAGGAGGCAGAGTTGAACGGGAAAACGCAATGAACACACCGCTGATTGCCGCAGTTTGCGCCACGCTGGCCCTTGGGGCTTGCTCCTCCATCGGGTCATCACGGTTGAATCCGTTCAACTGGTTTGGTTCGTCGGAGCCTGCGCAAGCCTCGGATGTGGATCTGTCCCGCCCTGCTGACCCGCGCGCTTTGGTGGCGCAGGTGATCGACATGAAGATCGAACAAACGGTGGGCGGCGTCATCATTCGCGCAACCGGTCTGCCACCAACCCAGGCCTATTGGGAGGCGGAACTGGTGCCGCGCCCGGTTGACGACGGTAAACTCGTGTTTGATTTCCGTATTTTCCCCCCGATTTTCCGCGCCAATGTCTCGACCCCGCGTTCGCGCGAAGTGACGGTAGCGGCCTTCCTGTCCGACATCAAGTTGCAGGGGATCCGGCAAATCACCGTTCAAGGTGCGAGCAACGGGCGAACCTCACGGCGCTGATCGGATCGGCGGCACTGCCGGCCAAACCGAATTTTCTACGGAAATTTCCCGGTCAGGGTCATGGCGACGCAGCTCGCCCTGCCGGTTTCGGCTGAAATTGCAGTGGCAAGGTGACCCGGAATGCGGCCCCCGATTGCCCCGGCAGATAGCTGATGGTGCCGCCCAGATTGGCCATCACCTCCAAACAGATCGCAAGACCAAGCCCAGCCCCACCCGCCTTGGTCTGATCGGTCAGACGCGCAAATTTCTCAAAGATAAGCGATTGTTTATCCTTGGGGATTCCGGTGCCATTGTCGATAAAGTCCACCGTCACCCGCCCGGAACGCTGCCGCACCGTGATGCGCAGTTCCGGGCTTTGCGCATCGCAGTATTTGCGCGCGTTCGACACCAGATTGATGAAGACCTGCACAAGCCGGTCGCTGTCTGTGCGCAGAAAGATGTCTTCACCGGGCAGGTCACGATGGATGACAAAACTGCGCTCTGGCCGTGTCTGGGCTGCGGCCGCAATCGCCCGGTCAATCATCACCCGCAGGCTGCTCAGGTCGATGTTGAGCTGTACGGTGCCGCTTTCCAGCACGCTCAGATCCAGCAGATCATCGAGCAGCCGGGTCAGGCGCTTGGTTTCATCATGGATGACATGACCATATTTTGCCACCAGTTCGGGCGGAAGATCGCCTTCGGTCAATATCTCGGAAAAAGCCCGGATCGAGGTCATCGGCGTGCGCAATTCGTGACTGATCTGGCTGAGGAATGCGTCCTTTTGCACCGAAAGCGTGGTCAGTTTGGCGTTCGCCTCCCGCAGTTGCCGCGCGGTGCGGGTCAACTCCTCGCGCTGTTCTTCGAGGGTGGCGGAATGTTCCATGATCTGCGCCGCCTCATTGGCAACGGCCATCAGATCCTCCACCGAAACCGAGGCATGACCGGCGATCTGTGAAATCATCGCGTGGGCGGTGGCGGTGCCGACGGAGCCGGACAACCGCCGCTCCAACTGCTCGATAAAGCCGACGGTGGCATCGGGCAGGTAGCCGATCTTGCCCTGTTCCGCCGTCTGCTTGGCAAAAAAGGCCAGGGCTTCATCATCACCAAGAATACGCTGCGCCATAATCAGCAAATCTTCGGCCCCGGCAGAACCGGTCGCGGACCAGCCGCGCGCCTGTGCGCCCTCTGCCTCGAACACCTTGACGAAGGCCGCCCCCTGTACCCGCTCCACCGGGCCGGGCATCGTCAACAACGACACCGCGCCATAGGCAAGCGTGTTCAGCGCCATCGACCAGACCAGTGCGTGGATCAGCGGGTCCATCTCTGTCACGCCAAACAGCGCCTGCGGTCGCAGCAACGCAATGCCAAACGGCCCTTCGGACAAGACCTGCGCCGAAATGATCGCATCCGCCCCGAAAGATGGCAGGAACAGCGTATA